>NZ_JBVAPG010000025.1:0-69024 GCF_055413685.1 Bradyrhizobium sp. LeoA1Lang
CGTGCGGCCCTTCAAGCTCACCACAATCCCATGACGATCAAGCCCGTTGCCCATGTCACAAGGGCCGCGTAACATTCATTCTGGCAACGTCGGCCCGACGTAGTTCAACACCGATCGGGACATCCCCGACGTTCTCGGCCGCGTCGTCGAAGTCGCGTCTGGTATGGAACTGGATCAGTTCATCGCCGAGCGCATAACAAAGCCGCTCGGCATGCCTGACACCGGGTTCTACGTATCCGAGGGGCATGCCGGTCGCGTTGCCGAACCGCAGGTGGACGCAGCGACGGGCAAGCGACCGCCCATGCGCGATGTGAGTGTGCGTCCGAGTTGGCTCTCCGGAGGTGGCGGCATGGTGTCGACTGCAGCCGACTACGCGCGCTTTTGCCAAATGCTGCTCAATGGTGGTGCATTCGAGGGTAGACGCTTTCTCTCCCCTCGGACGGTGGCCTACATGACGACCGATCACTTGCCTCCGGGAACGGCAATAAGCCAAGCCGTGCAAGGCTTCGGCTCACTCATTCCAAGCCCGGCTCTGGGGCAAGGCTTTGGCCTTGGCTTTGCGGTTCGCACAGATGTCGGACGCAATCCGATGCCAGGCTCGGTTGGAGAATTCTATTGGACTGGCTCGTCAGGGACAACCTTTTGGATAGATCCGAAAGAGAACCTGGTCGCCATTCTGATGGTGCAAGTGCCGCTGCTCCGCGGTGCGTACTACCGCTCTCTCATCCGAAATATGGTCTATCAAGCATTCGCCAATTGACCTTTCCGAAACCGGACGAAATGCGGCGATGCACGAATGCTGCCGATCGTCTCGCTACGAAACCTCGCCGCCGATATGAGTTTTGACCCGCGGGCTTCGTGCAAAAATAGCAGCACTGCGGCGCCATCACATTTCCGCTGCAATAGGGAAGGTATATTATCCTCTGCTCATTCGGTTGAGGGAAACAAGCAGCGGCCTTTCGTTCGATCTTTTAAATTGCATCGCGAAAATTGCATTGCGAAAAGGAGCAGAAGCCATGGCGATTACCACGCTGAAGGTCTTAGCTAGCCTCCTGCAACTCCACGGGCCAGGCGCAACAATTCAGAGCGACCATCCAGGCATCGACGCGCTGCTGAACGAACTGCGCGAGCAGACCTCAACAGAAGGACTTAGCTCCGAGCAACCCGCGGCTATTCCGGACCAACCCGTTGTAAATCAAGTTTATTTCAGGCGCGGCTTTGGCAGAGGGCCGTATGCAGGCGGCTTCCGCAGGACCGGATACCATCCAGGCGCAGGTGCATTCCGCAGAGGCGGATACGCTCCAGGGTTCCGCAGAGGGGGCTTTGTCCGAGGATACTAGTTTAATCGCATTTTCTTCATGCACGTCTCGGTGCCGGGATGTTGGTCGACGATTCAAATGCTGTCGCCTTCCAGGATCAGCCGATCACGCAGTTGCTGGTCAAGGTAGCAACGCGATGCAACATTGATTGCTCCTATTGCTACTGGTTCCGCGACGCGGCCGTCTACGATAAGCCCAAGCTGATGAGCATGGACGTGTTGCATCAGTTGTTGCGGCGCATCGAAGAGCACGTCGCAAGATACTCCCTTGTCGATTTTCCTATCGTCCTGCACGGCGGCGAGCCCTTGCTCTGGGGTGTCGAGAATTTCCACCGTTTTGCCGAGGCCTGCGAGAGCATTTCATCGCGAACGGGCTGCGACATTCCCATCGCGGTCACAACCAATGGCGTGTTGATCGATGACGAATGGCTGAACTGCTTCGAGACGCGCAACATTTCGGTAGCGATCAGTCTCGACGGACCGGCACATATTCACGACATTCACCGTCGCACGTTTCAGGGGACGGGCACCCACGCAGCGGTGGAGCGCGCCGCCCGCATGCTGGTATCGCACGACATTTGCGTAAGCGCCCTGGCTGTCTGCAATCCTGCTTACCTCCCGGAGCAATATGTCGCGTTTTTCGCCGCGTGCGGAATTGCCAACTACGACATCATGATCCCCGATGCGACGGTGGACGAGAAGCCGCCATCCATTGCGTCGTTCTACAACGGGTTGTTCGACTTGTGGCTGACGGCAAATCGCACGGCGCCGACCGCCAATATCCGCATTGTTTCCGACATGATCACCGCCCTGCTTGGCAACAATTCGCCGACCGAGGGCGTAGGCCACAAGCCCATCGAGCTTTGCACCGTGATGACCGATGGCACGGTGGAGGCCCACGATGTGCTCCGGATCGCAGGCGATGGCTTCACGCAGACCAGGTTCAATATCTTCGATCATGCGATCGACGAGGTCAGGAACGAGCCGCGCTGGAAAGCAGCGCGCGATGCCTCAATCAATCTGTGCGAGAAATGCCGGCAGTGCAAGTTCATGAACGCCTGCGGAGGGGGGTATCTTCCGCATCGTTTTTCCAAGGCAAATGGTTACGACAATCCTTCGGTATATTGCGACGATCTCTATTCGATGTTCGAGAACATGCAATCCGTCCTGGAGAGCCATCTTTATGTCAGCAAGCCAGGCGGGGAACGGGTCAACGTGAGCGACGCATTGACACGCGCTTAGCAGTTGGGTGGCAAGAGGCAACCGGGAGTTCGATTCTCGTTTGTTGGGCGATGCCCGCTCCGCGTCGTGCTTGGTCGGCGAATAGCGCGGGGGAGGCAAAAAGCCTCCCCTAAGCTTTGTTCGCTCACTTCCTCATTTTGCTGAACTTCTCCAAGAGGAGCTTCGCGGCGGGCCCGGAGGAGGCCGGATTCTGACCGGTGGTCAGCAGGCCGTCGCTAACGACGTGAACCGCCCAGTTGGCCTTCTTCGAAAATACGGCGCCCAGTCTTAACATCTCGTCTTCGACAAGAAAGGGCACCACTTTGGTGAGGCCAACGGCTTCTTCTTCGCCGTTGGTGAAGCCGGTAACTTCCTTGCCCTGAACCAGAGGCTTGCCGTCTGGCGCCTTTACGTGACGCAACGCACCTGTGGAATGACAGACGACAGAGATTGGCTTACCGGCGGCGAGGAAGGACTCGATCAGCTTGATCGAGTTCTTGTCGTCGACGATATCCCACATCGGGCCGTGGCCGCCCGGATAGAAGACACTGTCGAAGTCTTCCTGCTTGACGCTCTCAAGACGAACGGTCTTGTCGAGCTGAGCTTCGGCCGCGGCGTCCTGCTCGAACCGGCGCGTAAGGTCGGTTCGGAATTCGGGCTCGTTGCTCTTGGGATCGAGTGGAGGACGGCCGCCCTTCGGGGATGCGAGCGTGATCTCGACCCCGGCGTCCTTGAACACGAAGTAGGGAGCGGCGAGTTCCTCAAGCCAGAAGCCGGTCTTGCGTCCCGTATTTCCAAGCTGGTCGTGAGAGGTGATAACCATCAGGATTTTCATGATTGCTCCTATTGCTTGGCGGTTTTCATCAAAGGACGAAAAATGTTTCGACCCGTTCCAGCCTGCCATCAAGCACTCCCGGGATGACCGATCTCGACCGTTCAACCAATGGCGCCTGCCTCACCGTGCTGTTGGCACGCAAGCGGCAAAATTGCTCGTTATGCCTTGTTAGAAGCCATTAGCCATTGCGCCGCTCGAGGAGCCGGCCTATCCGCGTTGGCGGGTGGAAGCGGTCAGCACTGCTGCCGTAATTTGCCGGCAGTGCAGGTTCATGGGCTTCCGCATCATTTCTCGAGCGCTAGATCGGGTTTTCGTCGAAGAGACGCGCGACCATCGCGGAGCCAAGATATCCCTGTCGTAATGGTCTTGCGTTGCTTGCTTTCACGACGAAGTGAGGCGCATGCCTGTATCCGAACCCGGACGATCCGCGAATGTAATTCCGTCAGATCACGCAGTTGCGCGCTGACGGTGAAGGCCTCCCGTCAGGCGCCCGCAATGCGGCTCCAGGACTCACTTGGTCGGCCAGTACAGGAGAATCAAACATGATCTCTGCGGCATTTCCGTACAAAAAGAAGCGGCGGCGAGTCCTCGGCAGTGAGATGGCGTATGTGGAGGTGGGAAAGGGCGACCCCATCGTGCTGCTGCACGGCAATCCCACCTCGTCATACCTGTGGCGCAACGTGTTGCCGCATCTGGAGCCACTGGGCCGTTGTATCGCCCCCGATCTGATCGGCATGGGCGACTCCGACAAGCTGCCCGACAGTGGCCCCGGCTCATATCGCCTCGTCGAGCACCGCCGCTACCTGGACGCCCTGCTCGAGGCTCTCGATGTGCGCGAGCGGGTCACCTTCGTCATCCATGACTGGGGTTCGGCCCTCGGCTTCGATTGGGCCAACCGCCACCGCGAGGCCATGAAAGGTATCGCGTACATGGAGGCGATCGTTGGGCCGCAGTACTGGGACCACTGGGACCGGTTCGGAATGCGTCCAGCCTTGGAGGCGCTGCGTTCCGAGAAAGGCGAGGCGATGGTCCTGCAAGACAACTTCTTCATCGAGAGGATCCTGCCAGGTGCCATCCTGCGTACCCTCTCCGCCGAAGAGATGGCGGAGTACCGACGGCCGTTTGCCGAGCCGGGCGAGGGGCGACGGCCGACGCTGACATGGCCTCGACAGATCCCCATCGAAGGCGAGCCCGCCGACGTGACTGCGATCGTGACCGCCTACGCGGACTGGCTGGCGACGAGCAATGTCCCTAAGCTGTTCCTGAGGGCCGAGCCCGGTGGGATCCTCGCCCACGGCGCGGTTCTCGACTTGGCCCGCAGATTCCCAGCGCAGACCGAGATGAAGGTGGCGGGAACCCATTTCGTCCAGGAAGATTCGCCTGATGAGATCGGGCGGGCCATCTCCGGCTGGATGTCGAAGTTGTAGATTGCACTTACTTGGAGATCGCCGGACTTCGGACGATCATCGCTGCCCCCTGGGTATTAGGCTTGGATGCTCGACCGATCTCAACTACGTGCCGTTCTCGCCGGAGCCGTCGGGGGTGCAATTGCGATCGGGAGCATGGAGGCGTTCTCCTCTGAGAGCGCAGTTCCTCTCTTCGCGATTCCATTCGCGACGTCGATCGTAACAGTATTGTGCTCGCCAAAAGCAGAGCCGGCGCGACCCCGCGCCCTTATCGGCGGTCATCTTGTCTCCACGATCGTTGGACTGCTGGTTGTGAAATTGTGCGGCCCCGTGCCGTGGGCGGCTGCCGTCGCTGTTGGTTTGGCAATGGTCGCAATGCATCTGACCGGCACGTTCCACCCGCCTGCCGGCATCGATCCGTTGGTTGTTGTCGTCAATAACATGTCCTGGATTTTTCTGATCGTGCCAGTTGGTATCGCCGCCCTGCTGCTCACAACGTTCGCTTTTGCTTGGAACAATCTCGTCACGCGATGCGCCGATGAAGGCGATGCCGGGCCGCCTATCCGGTGGTGGTGACCCTGAAACGTTTCACGCCAGTTGCGCTTTCTGTCGCGGAAAGCATGCCAGTGTCGCCTGGAGCATGATCCGGAAAAGTGGAAACCGGTTTTCCCTCGCGACAAACGCGAAGCGTTTGCGTGAGAAGATCATGCTCAAACAATAATCTAAAGCGCGATGATGATTCATCCTCATCTCATCGCGCTTTAGTGCGCCTCGTTATGCGGCGAGACATTCCGCTTTGCAGCCGGAGGGTGGGACGCGGGGCGCGACGCCGGATGCGACGCGGCGGCAACTCGGTGTGGCGCCGGAGCAGCGGGTGGATGCTGGGGCAGCCTCGGGACCGCGGCAACGGCACCTGGTTTTGGCGTCGGTGGGGCTGCGACCGGTTTCGCTGCGACATTTGCCGGCTTCGCTGCAGCATTCAGAGGCTTCGCTTCCGGTCTGACCACCGCATTCGGCGGCTTGGGCAACGCTCCGTTGGTCGGCGCAGCGTGCTCCGAGCCAACAGATGCCCTGTTTTCAAGTGGCTTGTTCGCGGCGGGAGGATCGTTCGCAAGAGGCTTATTGGCGGGTGGGGTGGCCGCAAGCGGCTTGCTCTCGAGCGGCTTGTTGGCGACCGCATTGTTCGCAGGCGCTTTGGGAGCGACCGGCTGCGGCAGCGGTGCGGGTCCCGGCTTTGCTTCGCGTGCAGCGACAATGCCCTTGCCGGTGAACTCGCCTGGCTTGGCTGTCGCAGCGATTGCCGGGCGGCCATGGTTCTCGGAGGCGAGCAGCGCTCTGTTCGTGCTCGCCAGGTGCTGCTGCTGGATCTGTGCAGGCGCAGGAGTAACGTGGTGATCTTGCGCAGCCACCCGCTCTTGTGCCGTCGGCTGAGTCGTGATTCCACCACTGCCGCCGTTGAAGCTGACACGCGTGACGTTGTTGATCACGGTCGTGCTGTAGACGTTGGTGACGTTGACGCTGCCGAAATTATTGACGGTGCGGTTGTAGGCCAACACGCCATTGTCCCAGTGGCCGCCTTCATAGCCGAGGCCGCCATAGCCGAAACCATAGTTGACGCCACCGTAGAAACCGACACGCGGCCCCCAATAACCGGTGTTCCACGCGTAGACGCCCTCACGCCACGCCCAGTAACCGGGTGTCCACAACAAGCCAACGGCCGGCGGCTCCACCCAGGTTCCCGGAACCCAGTAATATCCGTCCGGGCCGTAAGCCCAGTAGCCGGGCGTCCAAATGTACCCAGGCGCGGGAAGCGGCGGTTGCTCGTACACCGGAAGCTCGGGCGGGGCGATCGTAATGCTGATGATTTGGGCTTGGGTGACAGGTGAAATGACTAGCGCGGCAAGAAGCCCGATGATGAATAGAAGGCGTCGCATGTTTGTTCCTTCCACATGAGCAGCTCCCCGCGAGTCGGAACGATGTTGAGCGAATGACGCAACATTATGGCGCACTGGTCTAGTGCAGCAGCCTGTACTGGATGATGTAGGCGGCGGCGCCGGCGAGATAGCCGAGCAAGGCAAGGCCGCTGATGCGTCGGACGTACCAGAAGAACTGGATCTTCTCCAAACCCATCGCGGCGACGCCTGCCGCCGAGCCGATGATCAGGATCGATCCACCGGTGCCGGCGCAGTAAGCGATGAACTCCCACAGGAAGCTGTCGGCCGGATATTGCGTCAGGCTGTACATGCCCATCGTCGCCGCCACCAGCGGCACGTTATCGACGACGGCGCTGACCAACCCGAGCGCAATGACAATGATGTCCTGGCGCCCGATCTTCGCCGCCAGCCAGTTGGCCAGCATCTCGAGAACGTGAGTGTGCTCGAGCGCCGCGACCGCCAGCAGGATCCCCACGAAGAAGACGATCGAGCTCATGTCGATCCGCGTCAGCGCGTGGACCAGGGTGAGATGTCGCTTTTCGTCTTCCTCCTTGTGCCGATGGATCAATTCACCGACCATCCAGAGGATGCCCAGGCCGAACAGGATGCCCATGAACGGCGGCAGGTGCGTCGCGGTCTTGAACACGGGCACCGCGATCAGCGTACCGAGGCCGAGATAGAACATCATGTTGCGCTCGAAGATGCTGGTTGCCGAGCTTTCGCGGTCCTGCTCACGGAGCGCCGGGATCTCCTTGCCTCTTAACAGGTAGCCGACGACGAGGAGGGGCACGACCAGGTTGATCAGCGAGGCCAGGAAAACCCCTTCGATGATCGAGAGCGGCGTGATCTGTCCGCCGATCCACAGCATCGTGGTGGTCACGTCGCCGATCGCCGACCAGGCGCCGCCGGCATTGGCCGCGATCACGATCATGGACGCGAAAAACAGGCGGTCGCTCGCGCTGTCGAGCAGCTTGCGCATCAGCGATATCATCACGATCGTGGTCGTCAGGTTGTCCAGGATCGCGCTTAGGAAAAAGGTCACGAAACCGATCAGCCACATCAGGGTGACTTGCTTCCTGGTGCGGATCAGCGAGGTGATGACCTCAAAGCCGTTGTGGGCATCGATCACCTCGACGATCGTCATCGCGCCGATCAGGAAGAAGACGATCTGGGCGGTCGCGGAGACGGACTCGTTGAGCTGCTTGTCGATCAGCCCCGGGTCTCCGCTCGCGACGGCATAGACCGTCCAGAGCATTCCCGCGCCGAGCAAGGCCGAGGCCGACTTGTTGATGCCGATCGGATGCTCCAGCGCAATCGCGGCGTAAGCGATGACGAAAATCGCGATGATTGCGGCTAGCAAAACCTGCCCCTGTGAACCCGCAAGGCCGAAAGCAGTTCTTGATCAATTCTTGGGCTGTCCGAAATCCAGCGGCGGCAGCTCGATCTCCGGAACCTCGATCTTGACGGAGTTCGGATCGACGGTCGAAATGGAGCCCTTGTAGTGCATCACCATCGACGGGAACAGGATGACCAGCCCGACCATGATGATCTGGATCACGACGAACGGCACCGCCCCCCAATAGATCTGGCCCGTCGTCACCGGCTCCATGCGCTTGCCGGTGACGCGGTCGATAAAGGACTCCTTCGGGGCCACCGAGCGCAGATAGAACAGGGCGAAGCCGAACGGCGGATGCATGAACGAGGTCTGCATGTTGACGCCGAGGATCACGCCGAACCAGATCAGGTCGATGCCGAGCTTCTCGGCCGCGGGCCCGAGCAGCGGGATCACGATGAAGGCGAGTTCGAAGAAATCGAGGAAGAAGGCGAGGACGAAGACGATCGCATTGACGACGATCAGGAAGCCGACCTGGCCGCCGGGAAGCGAGGTCAGGAGATGCTCGACCCATACATGGCCGTTGACGCCATAGAAGGTCAGCGAGAAGACGCGGGCGCCGACAAGGATGAATACCACGAAGGCCGACAGTTTCGCAGTCGATTCCACAGCCTGCCGGATCAGATCCCAGCTCAGCCGGCGCTTGGTGGCGCCGAGAATGATCGCGCCCGCGGCGCCCATAGCGCCGCCTTCGGTCGGCGTGGCAAGGCCGATGAAGATGGTGCCGAGCACCAGGAAGATCAGGAACAGTGGCGGCACCATTACGAACGTGGTTTGCTGTGCCATCGCCGAGAGGAAGCGGAAGCCTGTGAGCTTGTCGATGATCCAGTTAAGGACGGCGACGAAGAACGCGAACAGGATGCCGAAGAGCATGCTGAGCACGACGTAGTCGGCGCCGCTTACGGCGGAGCCCCGCATCATGAACCAACCGAACACGGAGCTCGCAATGAACAGCGCGCCGAGCGACCACAGCCCGCGGCTGCCATTCTTTTCGCGGAAGCCGATGGCTTCTGGAGGAAGGCCGGGTACCGCCTTGGGGAACAGCAGCGTGACCAGGAAGGCGTAGCCGGCATAAAGGCCGGCAAGCACGAGGCCCGGAATGAACGCGCCTTCGTACATGTCGCCGACCGACTTGCCGAGCTGGTCGGCCATCACGATCAGCACCAGGGAAGGCGGAATGATCTGGGCCAGGGTGCCGGAAGCGGCGATGATGCCGGTGGCCATGCGACGGTCGTAGCCGTAGCGGAGCATGATCGGCAGCGAGATCAGGCCCATCGAGATCACGGATGCGGCGACGACGCCGGTCGTGGCGGCGAGCAGCGCGCCGACGAAAACGACGGCGTAGGCGAGGCCGCCGCGAATGGTGCCGAACAGTTGGCCGATGGTGTCGAGCAGATCCTCGGCCATGCCGGAGCGTTCGAGGACAAGCCCCATGAAGGTGAAGAAGGGGATCGCCAATAGCGTGTCGTTGTTCATCACCCCGTAGACGCGTTCGGGCAGCGCCTGCAGGAAGTCGGGGTGGAATTGTCCAAGCTCGATTCCAACGACGGCGAAGATCAGCCCGACGGCGCCGAGCGAAAACGCGGCGGGATAGCCGAGCAGAAGCGTGATAACCAGCGCCGCGAACATGATCGGCGCCATATTGTCGATAAGAAAAGCTGTCATCCAAATTTCCCCGCGATCGCCTGCGATCAGCGCTTTTCGATCGCCTCAACGAGGTGTTCGACTTCGGCCTCGATGGCATTCACCTGCGTGTCGTGCGGATCCGGAATGAGGCCGCGCATCACGGCGATGCGCTTGATCAGTTCGGATATTCCCTGGACAAATAGATAAGCGAATCCGATGACGATCAGCGACTTGGCCGGCCATTGCGGCAGACCGCCGGCATTGCCGGATTGCTCGTTGAGCTCGTAGGACCGCACGAAGAACGGGCCGCCGGTGATGATCATGACGATGCAGAGCGGCAGCAGGAAGAACGCGTGACCGATGACGTCGATGATGTTGCGTACCTTCTTCGGCAGCGCGTTGTTGACGATATCGATTCGGATGTGTTCGTTGTCGAGCAAGGTCCAGGGGGCGCACAACAGGAATACGACGCTGAACAACACCCATTGAAGCTCAAGCCAGGAGTTGGACGACATATCGAGCGTCTTGCGGACGATGGCGTTGACAGCCGAGATGATGACCGCGACCAGGATCAGCCATGCCAGGCGCTTGCCGGTCCAGCGTGTGAACGCGTCAATGCCACGGCTCAATTTCAAGAGCGATTGCAACCGATGATCCTCCCCGCTTCGGACCCTTGCCGTCTTGACTGCGCCCACCGGGCGCAGTGGCTTATCCAGCCAAGCTAGCATGAAGCCCGCCGCACCAAACCAGCGGGCAGAGCCGGCGTCAATCGGAAGTTTGTTGATATTGAAGGGGAATTGGCGGTGCGGTAGGCCGAGCGCCCGTCCTGCGCCAGCCACTTTTAGCAAAGGGGATTCGAGAAAGAACTTGGCCGGATCGATCCGACCGTCCGGTTATTGCTTCGGTGTAGGACTGAATTCCAGCGGCGGCAGGTCGATCTGCGGCACCTCGATCTTCACCTTGTTCAGGTCGACGTCGAGGGGCTTGTCGAGCAGGGCCGTCACCGTGATCGGGAAGGCGATCACCAGCGCGACCATGATCGCCTGCAATCCGATCCAGGGCATCGCGCCCTAATAGATGTCGGAGCTCTTCACTTCCTTCGGCGCTACGCCGCGCAAGTAGAACAGCGCGAATCCGAACGGCGGGTGCAGGAACGACGTCTGCATGTTCGCGCAGAGCATGACGCCGAACCAGATCAGCGCCGCGTCGGGGCCGACGACCGGCGCCAGGATCTTCTGCGCGACCGGCGCGATCATCGGCAGGATGACGAAAGCGATCTCGAAGAAGTCGAGGAAGAAGGCCAGGAAGAAGATGAAGAGGTTGATGAAGATCAAAATACCCCAGACGCCGCCGGGCAGCGATGTCAGATGGTGCTCGAGCCAGACGCCGCCGGAGACGCCGAGGCACACGACCGAGAAGCAGGTCGAGCCGATCAGAATGAAGGTGACCATGCAGGTGATGCGCATGATCGTCTCATAGCCCTGCTTGATCAGGTCGCGCAGGTCGGGAATGCGCACCGCCTCGAGGCAGATCCAGACCACCGCAAGGTAGGTGATGGCGAACATGATCTTGAAGATCAGGTTCTCGCTGTAGAGGATCGCGACGATGGTGCCGATGCCAGCGGCAACGACGCCGGCTTCGGTCGGCGTCGCAAGCCCCATCATCATGGTGCCGAGCACGACGAAGATCAGCACCGCCGACGGGATGAGGCCGAGCAGGCACTTCTTCCACAATGCCCAGCCGGTCAGCGTGCGCGCTTCCTTCGGCACTGCCGGCACGTGGCTCGGCTTGATGATGCCAAGCAGGAAGGTGTAGCCGGCGAACAGCAGGATCTGGAAGATCGACGGCCCCCAGGCGCCGAGATACATGTCGCCGACCGATTTGCCGAGCTGGTCGGCAAGCACGATCAGAGGAATCCGAACGAAAGCCCGACTGCGGCCAGCGTGAACGCCACGGGGTAGTGAAAGCTGCCGCACCATTTCAGCGCGGATTGATAGCGTCAATCGGAAAATGGGCAAATTGACGCGGGGACCAAGCCGCTGCGTGGGCTTGGTGAATCGCGGAGCGATTGGCGCTTGGAGGAGGCCGGTCGGGGCGAGGTGAGGGCGGCGGCCTCAGCCGCCGGTGACGCTCATATGCCGGCTGACGCTGGGGCGGTTGTGGCGGCGGTCGATGATGAAATCATGCCCCTTCGGCTTCAAGCCGATGGCGCGGTCGATCGCGGCGGACAACAGCTCGTTGTCTGCCGACGCCCGCAGCGGTTTGCGCAAATCGGAGGCATCCTCGTGGCCCAGGCAGGTGTGCAGCGTGCCGGTGCAGGTGATGCGCACGCGGTTGCAGGATTCGCAGAAATTGTGGGTCATCGGCGTGATGAGGCCGAGCTTGCCGCCGGTCTCGCTGACCCGGACATAGCGGGCAGGGCCGCCGGTGCTCTCGTCGAGATCGGTCAGCGTGAACTGCTTTTCCAGCCGGGCGCGGACAAGCGATAGCGGCACATACTGATCGATACGGCCGGCGCCGATGTCGCCCATCGGCATCACCTCGATCAAGGTCAGCGCCATGCCCTTGCCGTGCGCCCACTCCATCAGCGAGGGGATCTCGTCCTCGTTCATATTCTTCAACGCCACCGCGTTGATCTTGACCGCAAGCCCTGCGGCGCGTGCCGCCTCGATGCCGGCCAGCACCTTGTCGATGTCGCCCCAGCGCGTGATGGCGCGGAATTTGTCGGCATCGAGCGTGTCGAGCGAGACGTTGATGCGGCGCACGCCACAATCGGCGAGTTCGCCGGCGAAGCGCGCGAGCTGCGAGGCGTTGGTGGTCAGCGTCAATTCATCGAGCGCGCCGTTCGCAAGATGCCGCGACAGCGAGCGCACCAGCGTCATCACGTTGCGCCGCACCAGGGGCTCGCCGCCGGTGAGGCGGAGCTTGCGCACGCCCTTGGCGATGAAGGCCGAGCAGAGCCGGTCGAGCTCTTCCAGCGTCAGGAGATCGGCTTTCGGCAGAAAGGTCATGTCTTCCGACATGCAGTAGAAGCAGCGCAAGTCACAGCGGTCGGTGACGGAGACGCGCAGGTAGCGGATCGTCCGGCCGAACGGATCGGTCATCGGACGGAACAGGGATTCGGATGGAGGAAGCGAAATCGCGCTCATTCACACGCCTTGCCAACGCCTTGCTCGACGGAGCCGGACGAAAGGGAAGTGACGCTCCGCCAGCACAATCTAGGCAGCTTGTTACCGTCCGACAATGCGCTCCGTCAAACAGTGCAGTGCGAACGTGTAAATCAGCGCTGCACCGGCGCGTTCGGGTCGGGGAAGGCCGAGCCATTGGCCGCGGCGGCCGGTTCGGCCGCAGGTGCTGCCGCAGCGGCTGGCTTCGGCCGCTTCGGCCGCGGCTTGCGCGCCCTGGGCGGCGGAGCCGTGGGCTTCAGTTCCGCAACCACGGGATTTGGATCGACGACGGTCGATGCCGCAGTGGTAAGGTCGCCGGGGTTGCGGACCACCGTGACCGGAACCGTGGCCGATTCATACTTCGGCAGGTTGAAGGTGACGGAGAAGCCGCTGTCAGGCGCCGCTACCGAGACGGTGCAGGGCGTTTTGCAGCCTGGTCCGACCGAGGTCACCGCGTCCGCGCCCGGAGGGGTCGATTCGAGCTGAACCTGAACCGGCGCAGGCGCCGACTTGAACGAATCCCAAGAAAAAGACGAACAGCCCGCCAGGCTTGCCCCGGCGACGGCAATCGCGATGACACGACGCATAATTGATCCACCTAACTGTGGCTGAGAGCCACAATCCCCGGGCGGACCATAGGAGGGTGGGCACTGCGGCGCAACGGCGCAGGGCGAATTCGCTAGGCGATGGTTAATAAGGACGCTTGGCGTTGCAAAAAAGCAACGTTAGCTCAGTAGGTTACGAGATATTCACAGTCCTGGCGAGGCTGTCGACAGCCGCCGGCAGCTCCCGCATATGGCCGATCAGCCGATCCGGCTTCAATTCGGCGATAGGTATCTCGGTATAGCCGAATTCAACCCCAATCACCGGGATACCTGCCCGTCGGGCGACCCCGACATCCGGCCCGCCATCGCCGACCATGACTGCGGAGGACAATTGTCCGCCCGCCTGCGCTACCGTTTGCCGGAGGATCGCCGGATCCGGTTTCGAGATCCCAAAGGTGTCAGCCCCGCAGATCGCCGCAAACCGGCCGCTCAGGCCGAGCTGATCGAGCAGGAGCTTTGACAGGAATTCGAGCTTGTTGGTGCAGACCGCGAAGCGGAACCCCTGCACGGCGAGCTCGTCCAGCGCGGTTTCCAGGCCTTCGAACGGGCGCGATTCGTTGGCGATATGGGCGGCGTAATAGTCGATGAAATCCTTGGTCAGCCGGCTGATGTCGTCCGTGCTGACGTGGCGGCCCTCGAGCTCGAGCGCGCGCTCGATCAATCTGCGTGCGCCGCCGCCGATCATGGTCCGCGCCGATTGCAGCGGCACCGGGGCCAAGCCCTCGCGGTCCAGCACGTAATTGAGCGCGCTGATCAGGTCGGGCGCGGTATCGACGAGGGTACCGTCGAGATCGAAAACGACAATGCCGGGAGAGTTCATCCTCCTTTGGCTATCGTTTCCGGCGCCGTCATGCAAGAGAAGAGGGCGGACTTCGCTGTGAGCGTGATGGGAGGGCGTTCCATGCGTGAACTTGCCGGCAGAACAGCTTTTGTCACGGGCGGGGCCAGCGGCATCGGCCTTGCGCTCAGTCGTGCGTTCGCAGAGGCCGGCATGAAGGTGATGCTCGCCGATATCGAGGCGGACGCGCTGGAGCGCGCCGTCAAAAGTCTGGCTGAGTTTGGCCCGAGCATCAAAGGCACGATCTGCGATGTCGCCGATCCCGCAAGCGTCGAGGACGCCGCGGGCGCCACGTTCGATGCCTTCGGCAATGTCCACATTCTCTGCAACAATGCCGGCGTCGCCGCCGGCGGCGGCATCGACGCCATCTCGCTCGAGAGCTGGCGCTGGGTGATCGATGTCAATCTGATGGGCGTCGTGCATGGCATCGCAAGCTTCCTGCCGCATATGCGCAAGCACGGCGAGGGCGGACACATCGTCAACACAGCGTCGATGGCCGGGATGAACGGGGGGCTCGGCTTCAGCCCTTACTCGGCGACGAAATTCGCGGTCGTCAGCATGTCGGAAGGACTGGCCCTGCGGCTCAAGCCGCTTGGTATCGGCGTCAGCGTGCTGTGCCCGAGCTTCGTGCGGACCCGGATCGGCGAGAGCGGACGTAACCGCCCTCCGCGCTACGGTCCGTCACCCGCGCTTGATCCCGCGAGCCCGGCGGCCGCGATGGTCGCGGAGATCGCGCGGCAATTGGAGGCGGGCATGGATCCGGCCGATGTCGCCGCACGTGTGCTTGCCGCGATACGGGAAGATCGCCTCTATGTATTTACCCATCCCGGGATGCGGGCCGAGGTCGAGGCACGGTTTGCCGCGATCCTGGCCGCGATGGACGAGGTCTCAAGTTAATCTTTCGGTTGAGGACGAAGCATCTCGTCGCCGGAAGAAAGCGTGGAAAAACAGCGCGCTGGCACTGGATTCTGATCGAATATTAAAACTGCATTTCGCCGCCGTATAAGGCGCTATTGGCGCTGTCCCTGCGCGCAAAAGGCGGCTAGATATGCGCCGCCGGAGCGGGGATGGGGCCGCTCCCAAGCCTTACGAACTGATCCCGCGAACTAGCCCCGAGAACAAGTCCTGGGAAATCGTCGCACGTGGACATGGACGGATTGAAACGACAGGCCGCTGCGCGCGCCCTGCAAGAAGTGCGCGACGGCATGAAGCTCGGGCTCGGCACCGGGTCGACCGCCAAGCATTTCGTCGACCTGCTCGGCGAGAAGGTGCGGGCCGGCATGAAGGTCGTGGGCGTGCCGACCTCGGAGGCGACCCGCGCGCAGGCGGAAGCCTGCGGCATTGCGCTCGCCACGCTGGACGAGATCGACCATCTCGATCTCACGGTCGACGGCGCCGACGAAGTCGATCCCGCGCTCAACCTGATCAAGGGCGGCGGTGGCGCGCTGCTCCGCGAGAAGATCGTGGCGGCCGCGTCCGATCGCATGGTCGTGATCGCCGATGAGAGCAAATGGGTCGATCCGCTCGGCCGTTTCCCGCTGCCGATCGAGGTGATCCCATTTGGGCTCGCGGCGACCAAGGCGGCGATCGCCAAAGCCTTTGTGGAGGCCGGCGTTGCCGGCGAGATGGTGCTGCGGACGGCCAAGGACGGCCACGTTTTTGTCACCGATGGCGGCCACTGGATTGTCGACGCCCATCTGGGACGGATAGGGGATGCGCCGCGCCTGGCGGGACTGCTGAGCGTGATCCCGGGCGTTGTCGAGCACGGGTTGTTCATCGGTCTCGCCGGCACGGTCGTGCTGGCGGGCGCGCAGGGAATTCGCGTTGTTGAACGGCGCTGACGCCGTAAATTCTGGGAGAATTAGAATGACGAGCTTTGTACGGATTTTGTCGGCCACAGGCCTCGGATTGGCTGTGGCCCTGACCGCCGTATCGGTGAGCGCGCAGCAAAAGGCGCCGGCTCCCGCGGCGGCGCCCACGCTGAAGGAAGGCTCGCCCGCGGCGATCGCCGCCGCCAAGGAAATCCTCAAGATGAAGAACGCGAGCGCGATGTACGCCAACGCCGTTCCCAACATCGTGCTGCAGACCAAGGAAAGCCTGGTGCAGTCGAACCTCAACTACCAGAAGGACCTCAACGAGGTTGCCACCATCGTCGCCAAGAACCTGGCCGGCCGCGAGCAGGAGATCGGCGACGGCATGGCCAAGGTCTATGCCAACGAATTCACCGAGCAGGAACTGAAGGACCTCGTCACCTTCTACAAGTCGCCGTTGGGCCAGAAGCTGCTCGCCAGCGAGCCCCGGGCAATCCAGTTCTCGATGTCCTATATGAACCAGTGGGCGCAGCAGTTCGCCGAGATTGTGAACGCCCAGTTCCGGGCCGAGATGCGCAAGCGCGGCAAGGAGATCTGATTTTCTGGTTTAGGACACAGCGCCATGGCTGAATACGACGTCGATCTGTTCGTCATCGGGGGCGGTTCGGGCGGGGTTCGCGCCGCCCGTATCGCCGCCGGCCATGGCGCCAAGGTAATGGTCGCCGAAGAGTACCGGATGGGCGGTACCTGCGTGATCCGCGGCTGCGTGCCGAAAAAGCTGTTCGTGATCGGCTCGCACGTCCAGCAGGAGATCGAGGACGCCGCCGGCTTCGGCTGGAGCATCCCGCAAGCCTCGTTCGACTGGCCGACGCTCGTCGCCAACAAGGACAAGGAAATTGCGCGGCTCGAGGCGGCCTATACGACCAATGTCGAAAAATCCGGCGCGCATATCGTCAAGACGCGGGCCGTCTTCGAGGACGCGCACATGCTCCGTCTTTCGACCGGCGAGACGGTCAAGGCCAAGTACGTGCTGATCGCGACCGGCGGCGCGCCCAACCATGGGCCCGTGATTCCCGGTATCGAGCACGTGATCTCCTCCAACGAGGCATTCCACCTCGCCGAATTGCCGAGGCGCATCGTGATCCAGGGCGGCGGCTACATCGCGCTGGAATTCGCCGGCATCTTCGCCGGCTTCGGCTCCGACGTCACCGTGATCTACCGCGGCGACAACATTCTGCGCGGCTTCGACGAGGACGTCCGAGAGCATGTGCGTGCCGAGATGGAGAAGCGAGGCATCACCATCCTGACCGGCTGCACCGTCACCAAGGTCGACCGTCACGGCAAGGAATTCACCACGCATCTGTCCAACGGCTCGAGCCTTGCCTCCGAGAAGGTGATGTTCGCGATCGGCCGGCATCCGAATGTCGCCAATCTCGGCCTGGAGAAGGCGGGCGTCGCCATCAACCCGGACAATGGCGGCATTGCGGTCGATGCCTGGTCGAAAAGCTCGGTGTCGAACATCTACGCCATCGGCGACGTCACCCATCGCCATAACCTGACGCCGGTCGCAATCCGCGAGGGCCACGCCTTTGCCGACACCGTGTTCGGCAAGCGCCCGGTCATGGTCGATCACACCAGCATTCCGACCGCGGTATTCTCGCAGCCGGAGGTCGGCACTGTGGGTCTGACGGAGGCCGAGGCGCGCGCGCAATTTAGCCATGTCGACATCTACAAGACCAGTTTCCGCCCCATCAAGGCGACGATGTCAGGACGCGACACCCGCGTGTTGATGAAGCTCGTGGTCGACGGCGTGAGCGACCGCGTGCTCGGCTGTCACATCGTCGGCGATTGCGCCGCGGAGACCATCCAGGTGGTCGCGATCGCGGTGAAGATGAAAGCGACCAAGGCCGATTTCGACGCAACCTTCGCGTTGCATCCGACCGCCGCCGAAGAACTCGTGACCATGCGCGCCCCGACCGCGCGCTATGTAAGGCAAGCCGCGGAGTAGCGAAGACCCGTAGGGGCGCCGGGCGCTCCTGGTGTAAAGCATCACTTGACATATGTAAGCTATTACCTTACATCATCGTCATGATCCGCTCGTTCCGGGACAAGGCTCTCGAACGGTTTTTCGCGACCGGGGACGGGCGTCGGCTCGGCGTGCAGAACTCGAAGCGGGTGGCCAATATTCTGCGGGCGCTGGACGATGCGTCGCGGCCCGAAGACATGAATTTGCCGGGGTTCCGCTTTCATGCCCTCGTCGGCCGCGAAAAAGGTCGCTACGCTGTGAACGCGAGCGGAAACTGGCGTATCACGTTCGGCTGGATCGAAGGCGATGCCGTCGACGTCGATCTGGAAGACTATCATTGAGGACAAGTTCATGGCCAGGAAGCTTCCGAAACGAGGTTTACCGCCGATGCATCCGGGCGAACTTCTTCGCGAGGAGATTTTGCCCGCTATCAGTCGGCCCAAGACGGAGATCGCTAAGCTGCTGGGGGTTTCGCGCCAGACGCTTTACGATGTGCTTACGGAAAAGCAGCCGGTGACGCCGATCATGGCGTTGCGACTTGGGAAGCTGTGCGGGAACGGTCCCGATCTCTGGCTCAATTTGCAGAAGCGCTACGATTTGCATCAGGCGCAGCAAGAGCTTGGCGAGAGGATCAAGAATATCCCGACACTGGAAGTTGCCTGAATCGGGGCTTGGCGGAGAAACCAGCCCATCACTGCACAAGACTGCGCACAGCCCATAACCCCACGAACAGCGCGCCGACCGAGCAGGCGAACGACACTGCCACATAGAGCAGCGTCAGGCCGAGCTCGCCGCGTTCATAGAGCAGGGCTGTATCGAGCGAGAACGAGGAGAAGGTGGTGAAGCCGCCGAGGATGCCCGTGGTCAGGAATAGACGCCAGGTCTGGGCGGCTTCCCCTCGGAAGGCGAAATAGCCCGCAAGCAAACCCATCACCAACGAGCCTACGACGTTGACCGTCAGCGTCCCGTACGGGAAGCCGGTCCCGAACGTGCGGGCGGTGGAGAGATTGACGCCGTGACGCAAGGCGCCGCCAATTCCGGCGCCGACGAAAACCAGAACGTAACCGAGCATATCACCTACTTTCTATTCGTTTGGATGCATGGAGATTTCGGCAAGCGCCGTCGCAACGCCGAGGACCAGCAAGGCGATGACGAGTTCGGCCGCAGCACCGAAGACGAAGGCAAGGATCGAGGCTGCTGACACGGCGCAGAGCAGGGCGCGCGCGAAGCGGTCACCACTGATCAGGCGCAGCAGGACGCGCAGCCGCGTCATCGGCTGCCTCTGCGATATGCGCGTTGCTTTGGTTGCATCGCCGCCTCTTTCCTTTTCGAGGCAGCAAAAAACCCGCTGTCAGCGGGTTAGATCCATGCTCCCGCCGCAGCGAGGCTTGCCGCCTCACTCAGCAGGAGTCATTAGCCCACGACGGGCGGGTATCGGGGGACTCCATCCCCATCTGCAGTTACAGGCTAACACATGATCGACGCCGGTCAAGGAAGCTTGGTCTGGCTCGCCCGGCTACATCGCGCGCACGCTGGCGAGGAACTTGTCGACTTCGATTTCCAGATCGGAGGCGTTTTTTGCGAGGCTTCCCGAGGCGGCGAGCACGTTGCTGGCGGCCTGGCTGGTGTCGCCGATGGCGCGATTGGTTCCGCTGATGTTGGTGGTGACTTCCTTGGTCGCGGCGGCTTGCTCCTCCACGGCGCTCGCAATCGCGGTGCTGATCTCGTTGATCTCTGTGATGGTCTGCGAGATCGCCTTGAGCGCGGCGGCGGTGTCGCCGGTGGCCGCCTGCATCTCCTGGATCTGCGTGGCAATGTCCTCGGTTGCCTTCGCGGTTTGGCCGGCGAGCGCCTTCACCTCCGAGGCCACCACGGCGAATCCTCTGCCCGCGTCGCCGGCACGGGCCGATTCGATGGTCGCGTTCAGGGCGAGGAGGTTGGTCTGGCCGGCGATCTGGCTGATCAAGGCGACGACATCGCCGATCCGCTGCGCGACGGTCACAAGTCCCGTGACCAGCCTGTCCGATTTCTCGGCCTCTTCAACGGCCGCCTTGGCCACGCGGCTGGCTTCGGTGACCTGCCGGCTGATCTCGTTGACCGAAGAGGAGAGCTGTTCTGAGGCCGATGCTGCGCTCGATGACCTCTGATTGACGAATTCGGCGGTCGCCGAGAGCGACTGCGCCGTGGTCTGCATTTGGCCGGAAGCTGAGGCCAGCGTGCCCACGAGGCCCTTCACGTTCTTCTCGAAGTTATCAGCCAGCTTCACATTGCGGGTGACCACCGCCCAGCTCAGCATCGCGCCGGCATAATTGCCGTTCTTGTCCGACAGCGCGGAGACCCTGAGGTCGAGTGTTTCCGGTCCCAGCTTGATCTTGGCCGCGTGCGGCAAATTCCGCGGATCTCCGACGATGCGGCGCTGGTGCTGTGGATTCCTGTGAAAGATATCGAAGGATTTTCCGAGAATCTGGTCCGGCGGCGCCGGGAGCAGGTGCTTGACGGTGTCGAGCGTCTTCAGGCTGGTCTTGTTGATGTAGGTGATCCTGCTATCGGGATCGCACATCATGATGTTGATGGGCATGTTGTCGAGCATCTGCAGTTGCCGTTCGGTCTCGGCCTCGAGCTTCGCCTTTTCAGTCGCCAGTTCCCAGGTCAGCATCGGTCCGGTGTAGCGGCCGCGGCTGTCCATCATCGCGGTCACGGTCAGGTCGAGGGTCTCGCCGCCGATCGTGATGCGCGCCTTGTGCGGCAAATTCTTCGGATTGGAGAGCAGCCGGCGCTGGCGCTGCGGTTCTTTATGGAAGATGTCGATCGATTGGCCGAGCAGGGCGTCGACCTTCACAGGCAGCACATGCTCGATCTTCTTGAGATTCTGCCTGGTGGATTCGTTGAGGTAGATGATCTTGAAATCGGTCAATTCGCAGATCATCACGCCGATCGGCATGTGATCCAACAGTCGAAATTCGCCTTTCGGCTTGAAGCCCGAAAGCATCAGCTCATCCCCCCAGCATTGCAACTTCCATGGATGCCCCGCGGCAGCCCCGTAAGCTGCAGAGAATCCGGCAGGAAGGCACGGTAATTGATTCGACCGCACGTTTCCAAACCCGTACACTACAACTCTCGTCTTACGGCGCACGGCGCGAGCGAGCCGGCAGCGAGGCCGGGAACGTTGTATGCCGCCACGCAAGGCAATTTCGCTTTCGCTGCTCCGCCTGCGTGCGAGCGTCGAGACCCGTTTCAAGCGTTTGAGAGAACCTTTCTGACGTTCGGCAATTAGGCGAACGAGGAAACACCTCAAAACCTGCGGAGAGTTCCATGCAAGTCCAGGAAATGATCAGCCGGCACCCACGGGCCCATGGCGAGGGCGATGGCCTGCTCGTCCGCTGCATCGAGCAATGCTATTCCTGCGCCCAGATCTGCACCTCTTGCGCCGACGCCTGCCTCGCGGAGGACATGGTCAAGTCGCTGACGCAATGCATCCGCCTCAATCTCGACTGTGCAGATGTCTGCAACGTCACGGGCAGGATGGCCACGCGTCAGACCGGCTGGGATGACGAGATGATCCGCCGCATGCTGCACACGTGCACTGCGGCCTGCCGGCTCTGCGCCGACGAATGCCAGAAACACGCAGGCGAGCACAAGCATTGCCGCATCTGCGCGGACGCCTGCCGCCGCTGCCTGCAGGCCTGCGACGAGGCCGGACGCAGCATGGCGCATTGAGGGGATTGGCAAATCTCGCGGCGCAGCAGCGAAGACATTCCTCTTGCTATAATTGCCGGTTCCAGAATTAACCTGAAACCGCGGCATCAAGCTTAATTCTGGTATTCTGCTGCACTCGGGAAATCTCGGCACTAGGTTGCGGTATGCCAAACCGCAACCGCCGCAACGAGCCGCCATCAGCGCCCTGGATCAGAAACGATCTCCGCGCGAGGTACGAAGAGATTCTTCGCCTGCGAGCCAAGTTGAAGCGCTTGCTCGCAAAGAAAGCCCGTGGCCAATCGAAGCGACGGTCCAGCCACCATTAAAGCGAAGGACGAGCGTGATGTGCTCTTGCACATCAGAGAATCCATTGGGCCACAAGCGTGAACGGCGAAATGGACTCAATGCCGGACTTGGGCAAAATGGGATCTCACTCTCGTGGGATTTGTGCACCCGGCGCGGCGTGACTGTGAGGCCTCCTTTCCGGCGGCGACACAATGCGATCGATTCTGCGGCACATAGCCTTGTAGCAATCGCATGCCGCTGCTTCGAGCCGCGGTCTGTCAATCTCAATCAGACCCCGTCGATTGGACCGGATGGCGCGCGACATCCGAAGCTTGTGCACGACCTGCGTCACGGTCGTTCGCCGCACGCCGAGCAAGGTCGAAAGTTCCTCCTGCGTCACCGGCAGGGTGTCACCATGAATTCTATCGTGGATGTGGAGCAGCCACCGCGCCAAGCGGGCGTCGACCGAGTGCAGCGCATTGCAGGCGCCCACGTACTGGAATTGCGTCATCAGGACCCCGGTGTGGGCCCAAACCAAATCCCTGATCGCGCCACTGTGGCTGAAGGCCGCATGAAATCGTGCAGGAGAAATCTGCAACGATGTCCCAGCGACGAGCACGATCGCGGTCGCCTCAGAGCGGGTGGGGCCCAGCGCCGACAACAGCCCCGCGGCTGCCTCATTCCCGATGACAGCGGTTGCCACCGTTTGTCCGTTGGGCATGTCCAGCATGAACGAAATCGTCGCGCTGCATGGGAAATAGATCTGCTCAATTCGCTCCGTCGATCGTATCAGAACCTCGTCGCGTTCAAGCGATACGTTTCGGAGGTAGGGAGCGAGCAAATTAAAATCTGCCGGCGGCAGTGCAGCTAACAGTCGATTACCAACCCTGGTAGGGTGCTCCATCACGGGAAAGCTCCTTCCCTCGACGGACGCGCGGCTCTCTGCAGAAAATTTCGGGGGCCAGGCTGCGGTGCCGCGCCTGATGGTCTTTCATTTCGCTAAGTTGTCCTGCTTGAAACGCACTGGTGGTAGCTTGGCAGCCTCTTCGCGAAGCGCCTTAGCGTCCGCAACCGGCGGGAGCACAACCGATCTCTCGGTTACCGACGCCCGCGAATAAACGCCACCAGCAACGCTAAAATTATGCGCCTAAATCCAAAATCGCGCTAGCCCTCCACGATGAACGATTTCGTAAGAACCTCGGGGCGTTTTGATCTGGATCAAGCTCGGCGGATGGGGCGGTGAACTCGTGGAAGCTTTGATCCAAGTCAAACGAAATGCAGGCTCGCGACGAAAACTGTGGGCGGTGCTGGTCGCCGTTGGCGCGGGCATCTCTGCCGGAGCTATCGGATCGACGGCACTCCATAATCGGGAGGATGCCCATGGCTCGTTACGGTCTCATCGGCTTCGCGGCAGCCATTCTTGTCGCTGCCAGTTTGGTTCCAGATGACGCTTTTGCCCGCCGTGGTGGAGGTGGAGGGCTCCGTGCCGGTGGATTTCATGGCGGCGGCATGCGCGGCGCTCAGTTCCGGGGCGGGGCCGTTCATGCCGGGCGCGTCGGCGGATACGGGGTCGCCGGACGTGGATACGGGTATCGGCCAATAGCGGGGCGGCCGGTTGCCCGAGGGGTTTACGGCAATGCGGCTTATCGTGGGGCGTGGACAGGAGCGGCCTATGGTCTGGGTGCGGCAGCGGTCGGAGCCGCCGCAGCCGGGGCCTACGGCTACTACGGCGGCGGCTACAACAACTGCTCCTATGACACCTACGGCAATTGGGTCTGCCCGGGTCAGTATCCCTATGGATATCGGTAGTGACGAAATCGATTGCGGACGGTAGTGCGCCAAGGCGGCTGCCGCCCGCTCTCAGATTTGTCGCCGCTTCCACCGGGCCTGACGCATCGCAATGGCAGCCGCTGCTGCAATCGCCCGATGTTCGGGAGAGTGCGCGCCATTCTCGAAAGGTCCTACGTCGTGCCCGTCGCTTCTCACCATGAGGGGCTAGTGTCGCGTGCGCGGCGAGACGAATTATGCAAGCGATTCCAACGTGATTTGCCCCGTCCAGCCTTGCCGCGAAAAATAAACCGCTTAACCCGTCGGGCAAATCAGTGATTTAACTCCGCGCGTCTCACCCAAGAGAGGGGCGGCTCGCGATCGTCACGAACGTTGCGGTGAGATGCGGTGGACGCGGGTGTTGCGAAAGACGAACGCGACATCAGCGGACGGCGAAGTCGTGTGGTTCTGGCGCCCCGACGCTGGCGCTAAGTTCGTAGAGATGATCTGCGGGCGACGGTGGCAAGAAAGCCCGGTCACCGGGGAGAGCACGAAGTAAGCCGTAAACCATCGCGCAGGGAAAGCCGGAATGCTTCGGTTGAACCTGTGGTCCTACCCCCGTGCTTTTTGTTGCACGGGACCCATGGGTGCAACCGGCACCCGGCTTTCCCTGCGCCCTCTGTTCGATGAGAGGGTGAAACGTGACGCAAGCTCGGGCAGTTCATGCCGCGAGAACGCGGACTCACATCCTCTCCGCTGTTTGAAATTTGAATCATAGCTCGCGGCGATGCTGTAGGGTGGGCAAAGCGAAGCGTGCCCACCATCCACGGGCGGTGCAAGAAAGGTGGGCACGCTGCGCTCTACCCATCCTACGGCCTGACCTCACTCGCTCGCCTCGAGCCATTCCGCGGCACCGCGCCAGAGCGTGTCGCGGTGCTCGGGGCGGAAGAAACCGAAATGGCCGATCTTCGCAACGCCTGCGTCCGCCGGTGTGATCGCGATGATCTCCGGTTTGGCGGCGCCAAATCCCGAGCACAGCAATTCGACCGCGGGCCGCGTCGCCCAGGGATCGTCGCTGATGCAGAGCGCGCGCAAGGCGCCCTTGAACTTCGCGAAATTCGACACCGCGGTGAGCGCGGCATCATCGAACAAATAGCACGGGCTGCTCACCCAATTCGTCCATTGCTCGAACACGCCCTTCGGCAAATCCATGCCGAGCCCCGCCCAGCCGGGTGTGTAGCCGAGCATGCGGGTCAACGGCAGAAGGACGTAATTCATGGCGGCGTAGACGCGGTAGCGTTCGGGCGAGGCCATCAATCGCCAGGTCGCGGCTTGCGAAGCGACCAGGAGCGCGCGCGACACCTCGATATTGTTCGGGATCAGCCCCAGCGCCTGGCCGCCGAAGGAATGGCCGACATAGGCGAGCGGCAGCGCCTGGTAGCGTTCGCGCATCCACGTCACGGCAGCGGTAACGTCGAGCGCGGCCCAGTCCGACATCGAGGCCTTGAAGCCGACCAGCGATTTCCGCGGGTTGTCTCCGCTCAGGACCTTCGGCCTGGAATCGCCGGTGCCGCGATAATCGTAGGTGAGGACGACAGAGCCGCGCTTGGCGAGATAGGCGGCAAAACCCCTGTAGACCTTGCGCGGCACGGCGGTCGCCGAATTGATCAGGACGGTTTGCCGCTTGGCGCCGCGGGGCAGGAACAGCGTCGCTCCGAGAGGATAGCCATCGATGGCGGGTACAGTGATGTCGTCGGTGAAGACGTCGTCGAGCGCAGCCTCAGCCACTTACGGAATTTCCTTAAGCGTTAACGTTTTGCTCTAACAGATGCGAATTCGGCTGTTGTCGCAAGAGGTTGAGCGGGCAGGTGGAAATCCGGCTGGCGGTCTTTCAAGAGCCTGTATATATAGCTTCGCTTTCCCGGATAAGTAGCGGTTTTTGCTCAGGAGTTAACGCCCATGTCCGAGCGCTGGACACCCGACAGTTGGCGCACCAAGACGGTCTTGCAGATGCCGGACTATCCGGATGGCAAGGTATTGGCCGACGTGGAGGCGCAGCTTGCGACCTTTCCGCCGCTGGTGTTCGCGGGCGAAGCCCGCAATCTGAAGAAGGCGCTGGCGCGCGTCGCCGCGGGCGAGGCCTTCCTCTTGCAGGGCGGCGACTGCGCGGAAAGTTTTGCCGAGCACGGCGCCAACAACATCCGCGACTTCTTCCGCGTGCTGCTGCAGATGGCGGTGGTCCTGACCTATGCCGGCGCGCTGCCGGTGGTGAAGGTCGGCCGCATCGCCGGACAATTCGCCAAGCCGCGCTCCTCGCCAACCGAAAAAGTTGCAGGCGTTGAACTGCCGAGCTATCGCGGCGACATCATCAACGACATCGCCTTCACCAAGGAGGCGCGCACGCCCGACCCGGGCCGGCAGTTGAACGCCTACCGGCAGTCGGCGGCGACCCTCAATCTGCTGCGGGCGTTCGCCACCGGCGGCTTCGCCAATCTCGGCAGCGTGCATCAGTGGATGCTCGGCTTCCTGAAGGACTCGCCGCAGTCACGCCGCTACAAGGAACTGGCCGACCGCATCTCGGAAGCGTTGAACTTCATGCGCGCCTGCGGCCTCGACCTCGAGAGCCATCCGGAACTGCGCTCGACCGATTTCTATACCAGCCACGAGGCGCTGCTGCTCGGCTATGAGCAGGCGCTGACCCGGGTCGATTCGACGACCGGGGATTGGTACGCGACCTCCGGCCACATGATCTGGATCGGCGACCGCACCCGTCAGCTCGAGAACGGCCATGTTGAATATTTCCGCGGCATCAAGAACCCGATCGGCCTGAAATGCGGCCCGTCGCTGAAGGCCGATGAGCTCTTGAAGCTGATCGACGTGCTGAACCCCGACAATGAGCCCGGGCGGCTGACGCTGATCGCCCGCTTCGGCGCCGACAAGGTCGGCGAGCATCTGCCGGCGCTGATCCGGGCGGTGCAGCGGGAAGGGCGCGTGGTGGTGTGGTCATGCGATCCCATGCATGGCAACACCGTCACCTCGACCACCGGCTACAAGACCCGGCCGTTCGACCGGGTGCTGTCGGAAGTGAAGTCGTTCTTCGCCATCCACCAGGCCGAGGGCAGCCATGCCGGCGGCGTTCATCTGGAGATGACGGGGCAGGACGTCACCGAATGCATCGGCGGCGCGCGCGCGATCACCGACGAGGATCTCAACGACCGCTACCACACGGTCTGCGATCCCCGCCTCAACGCCGAACAGTCGATCGACATGGCCTTCCTGATCGCGGAACTGTTGAAGCAGGAGCGCGCCGGCAAGGTCAAACCGATGCCGGCAGCCGCGGGGCTCTAACACTTGCTGCGGTTCTGGCGGGCCACCATCAACTCGTGGAACGGCCTTGGCTTCGCGATCCGCTCCGAGCAGGCGGTTCGCGAGGAGGTGGTGGCGCTGCTATTGTCGGTGCCGGCGGCGTGGCTGATCGGCGCGACGGTGATGCGCCGGGTCGAGCTCGTTGCAGCGGTGGTGCTGGTGCTCGTGGTCGAGCTGCTCAACACCGCCATCGAGAAGCTCGCCGACCGCCTGACCATGGACCATGATCCGCAGATCGGGCGGGTCAAGGACATGGGCTCCGCCGCGGTCGGCGTGACGCTGGTGATGGCCGGGCTGTTCTGGCTGTTCGCCCTCGCCGAGCGCATGGGCATGATCTAACGCAGGCGATTGCAGTTTACATGAGTGCAAGGCACCATTGATCTCATGAGCGAACCTGAGTTCATTGTTACACTGGCGCAATTGAATCCGACTGTCGGCGACGTCGCCGGCAACGCCGCGAAGGCGCGCGCCGCGCGGCAGACGGCGAAGGCCGCTGGCGCCGATCTGATGGTGCTGTCGGAACTGTTCATCGCCGGCTACCCGCCGGAGGACCTGATCCTGAAGCCGGCGTTCCAGGCCGCCTGCCGTGCCGCGGTCGAGGAACTGGCGCGCGAGACGGCCGATGGCGGTCCGGCTGTCCTGATCGGGACGCCCTGGGTCGAGGACGGCAAGCTCTACAATGCCTGCGCACTGCTCGATGGCGGTCGTGTCGCCGCGCTGCGCTTCAAGGCCAATTTGCCGAACTACGGCGTGTTCGACGAAAAACGGCTGTTCGCGCGCGGACCGGCGCCGGGCCCGGTGACGGTGAAGGGCGTCCGGGTCGGCGTGCCCATCTGCGAGGACATCTGGCTGGAAGAGTCCGAGGACTACGAGAACGTCGTCGAGTGTCTCGCCGAGACCGGCGCGGAAATCCTGGTCGTGCCGAACGGCTCGCCCTATGCGCGCGACAAGAACGATCTTCGGCTGTCGATCGCGGTCGCCCGCGTCACCGAAAGCGGTCTGCCGCTGATCTATCTGAACGAAGTGGGCGGGCAGGACGAACTGGTGTTCGACGGCGCCTCGTTCGCGCTCAACGCCGATCTCTCGGTGGCGGCGCAGTTGCCGGCCTTCGAGGAGAGCATCACCACGTTGCGTTGGACCAGGAGCGAGGCCGGCTGGCGCTGCAATGGGCCGATCATGCCGCTGCTCGAGGGCGACAAGGCGGATTACGCGGCCTGCGTGCTCGGTTTGCGCGACTATGTCCGCAAGAACAGCTTTCCGGGCGTGCTGCTCGGCGTTTCCGGCGGCATCGATTCGGCGCTATGCGCGGCGATCGCGGTGGATGCGCTCGGCGCCGACAAGGTTCACGGCGTGATGCTGCCGTTCCGCTACACCGCGCAGGTGTCGCTCGATGATGCGGCAAGCCTGACCAGGATGCTCGGCATTCGCTACGAGGTGCGGCCGATCGCGGATGCCGTGAACGGGTTCGAGAAGATCCTGTCCGAGCCGTTCAAGGGCCTGCCGCGCGACATCACCGAGGAGAATCTGCAGGCGCGCACCCGCGGCACGTTGTTGATGGCGCTCTCCAACAAGACCGGCGCGATGGTGGTGACCACCGGCAACAAGTCGGAGATGTCGGTCGGCTACGCCACGCTGTACGGCGACATGAACGGCGGCTTCAACCCGATCAAGGACATCTACAAGACCGAGGTCTTCCGGCTGTCTGCCTTGCGCAATAGCTGGAAGCCGGAAGGCGCCCTCGGCCCAACCGGCGAGGTGATCCCGCCCTCGATCATCACGCGGCCGCCGACGGCTGAACTGCGCGAGAACCAGACCGACCAGGACTCGCTGCCGCCTTACGAGGTGCTCGACGCGATCCTGGAGCGCCTGGTCGAGCGCGAGGAGCCCTTGGCGTCGATCATCGCTGCCGGTTTCGATCGTGAGCTGGTCGCGCGCATCGACCGCCTGCTTTCCATCGCCGAATACAAGCGCCGGCAGGCCGCGCCCGGCGTCAAGGTCACGCGTAAGAATTTCGGCCGCGACCGCCGCTATCCCATCACCAACCGCTTCCACGATCGCGGCGAGACGTTGCCGCAGCCGGACGAGAAGCTGGCGACGCGCGGTACCCGCGCCTCCGTGGAGGCGTTCGAAGGCTAGCTATTGTTGTTTCTTCGGGAGGAAAGTCGGGCCGACGGTGCGGATCGGCCGATCTCCCGGCGGGGTTTGATCAACCGGCGCCGCCGGTGCGTCGGGTGCAGGAGTCGCATTCGCGGACGCCGCGCCCTTCTTCCCGGCCGGCGCCTGCTTGGTGGACTGCTGTTGCGCGCGCTGCTGCATCTTCCGCGCGCTCTCCTCGGTGACGATGATGTCGCCCTGCTGCTCGACGGCGGCCTTGTCGTCGACCGATTTCAGCGCCTCCGCCCAGGTCTGGCCCGCCGGCTTGCAGGAGCAGGACGGATTGAACTCGGTGCGGAACTTGAACGCGTTCGGCAGCGACGTATAGGGCTGGCCATTGACCGAGATCGCCTGGTTGATGTCCTCGCCGGGATTGCGATAGGCGAACAGGGTTGCTTCCGCCGCCGGACACTGCGCCTTGCAGGTCTTCTCGTCGTCGGCAAAGCGCCCCTGCACGGTCGCGAACGAGATCGGGAAATAGGCGCCGTCGCAGCTCCGCACGCAGACCGTACGGTAGGTGCCGGATTGCGGGGCGAGGTCGCCGGCCGGCGGCGCAATGGTCACGTTGTCGTCGTTACGATTGCCGAAGAGATTGTCGAGGAAATTGCCCGGACCCCGCCCGGCATTGGCATATTGCGGGCCGCAATTGTTCTGCGCGAGCGCAGTCAGCACCGAGCGGCGCTGGTTCTCGCGGTCGGCGCCGCCGAGGCCGCCGCTGCGCATCCGCTCCAGGGTCATCATGATTTGATCGAGGTTGCCGCGCATCTGCTGGATCTGGGTGTTGATCGGGCCGCATTGCGCCGGTCCGTTGTTGAACAGCGAGAAGAAGCCGGAGCCGTCGCAGCCCATGCGCCGCCCCTGCGCGATCACACGGTCGAGCTCAGCCTGCTGTCTCGAGGCGGCCTCCTGGTAGCGGCGGATCTGCTCGTCCCTGATCGAATCGCCGCTGCCGCCGCCGCGGTCGATGGTCGCAAGCTGACCCTCGAGCCGGATGCAGATCGGGTTGGACGGCCCGCCCTGTTGCGGCGGCGCCTCCTGAGACATCTGCGCGTAAGCATCGTCAGGCGTCTGCGCCAAGGCATCAGTGGCCGGCAGGGCAGTGCCGAGCAGGAGGGCGCACGTCAAAATCCACGGGGCGAAGCAAGAGTTCAGGCGATTGGGCATGTCCAGTCACAGAATGACGCCGCGCAGCGGGCAAGCCCGAAAGGCGCGGCCAAGGCCGCCTGCAATAGCCGTTTCTCGGGGCAGCGTCACGTCGTTTCCGGGGCCCCGATGTGGCAAAACCCCGTGAGAAAACCGGCCCTTGGCTACCCATTGGCCGGATCAGCGCTGGCAGGTGATGGCGATATATTCGCCGCAGGCGCCCCCGCTGCAGTTTCCCGTGGCCTTCGGAACGGCGCCGGTAATTTCGTCAGGCTCGACGCGGCGATAGGCGGTGGCTTGGGCAAAATCTCGTGACTGGCAATAGGAGCGGGCGGCGTGAGCCCCGCATTTGTCGCCTCGCGCGAGGCATTCGTCGACACCGTAACCGTCATCGTGGTTGGCGATGATGAAGACGCGGCTGTCGGCCAGTGCGGCGGAGGTGGCTAAAATGAATGTGCAGGCAAGAAATGCGGATCGAAATCGCATGGGGCACCGAGAGGGGAGGGGAACCAGTGCCTATCCGATTACGCCCAATACATTAATAATGATTAACCATGGTGCGCTTGGAATCATCGCAAGGGTCGAAATCGCCTTCAGAACGGGCGCAAACAGCCCTTGACGCCGTCCCCAGGATGGCGCCATGGTGGAACCATGAACGGCCACCTCGCCATCTGCAGCATTTGCCGCGAGATTATTAGCTAGCGATTCGCTGGCTGAGGCCGTCTTTTCTCACATCGAGATCACGTGACGCCCCGGCCACAAGGGACGGGTATTCCATGCAATTGCGTCTGTACGATACGTTGACCCGGGAAAAGCGGCCCTTCGTGCCGCTCGATCCCAACAATGTGCGCATGTATGTCTGCGGGCCGACGGTCTACGACTTCGCCCATATCGGCAACGCGCGCCCGGTGATCGTCTTCGACGTGCTGTTCCGCCTGCTGCGGCATGTCTATGGCGAGAACCACGTCAAATATGTCCGGAACGTCACCGACGTCGACGACAAGATCAACGACCGCGCCGCTCGGGATTATCCCGGCCTGCCGCTGAACGAGGCGATCCGCAAGGTCACCGAGCAGACGGAGCGCCAGTTTCATGAGGACGTCGACGCGCTAGGCGCCTTGCGCCCCACGGTCGAGCCGCGCGCGACCGAGCACATCGCGGAGATGCGTGTGCTGATCGAGAAGCTGGTCACAGACGGTTTTGCCTATGTCGCCGAAGATCACGTGCTGTTTTCGCCGCAGGCGATGAACGCGGCCAACGGTGTGCTGCCGCGCTATGGCGCGCTCGCCAACCGCTCGCTGGACGAGATGATCGCTGGCGCCCGCGTCGACGTCGCCCCCTACAAGCGCGACAACACCGATTTCGTGCTGTGGAAGCCAGCGAAGCCCGGCGAGCCGTCCTGGCCGTCGCCATCAGGCATCGCAGTGCCGGGACGTCCGGGCTGGCATATCGAATGCTCGGCGATGGCCTGGAAACATCTCGGCGAGCAGTTCGATATCCATGGCGGCGGCATCGATCTGGTGTTCCCGCATCATGAGAACGAACTCGCGCAAAGCTGCTGCGCCTTCCACGAAGCGCGCATGGCAAACACCTGGATGCACAATGGCTTCCTTCAAGTCGAAGGCGAGAAGATGTCGAAGTCGCTCGGCAACTTTGTCACGATCAGGGAATTGCTGGCGGACTGGCCGGGTGAAGTGCTGCGCCTCAACATGCTCAGGACGCATTATCGCTCGCCGATCGACTGGACGCTGAAGGGACTGGAAGAGAGCACCAAGACGCTCGACGACTGGTACGCCGTCGCGGCCGATGCCGCGGGCGATCGGCCGGCGGAGGCCGTTGTCGAGGCGTTGTCCGACGACCTTAACACGGCACAGACGATTACGGCGCTGCACGGGTTGCGGAATGCGGCTGCAAGCGCTGAACAGGCGCGCGGCACCTTTGCGGCGTCGCTCCGGTTCCTGGGCTTCCTCGGCCAGAGTGCCGCGGAATGGAAGGGCCGCAAGCAGCAGGCGAGTGGTATCGACCCGAAATGGGTTGAAGGGCTGATCTCGGATCGGGCAGCCGCGCGTGCGCGGAAGGATTTCAAGGAGTCCGATCGCATCCGCGACGAGCTCGCGGCGAAGGGCGTCGTGCTGAAGGACGGCAAGGGTGCTGACGGCAAACCCGTGACCACATGGGAGTTGGCATGATGGCACAGGCGCTCCCACAACCCGGACTGCGACCGTTCCTGTCGGCGGATACGCCGATACTGGCGGCGATCTTCGTGGCCGCGATCCAGGAACTGACCGGAGACGACTACGGCGAGACGCAGCAGGAAGCCTGGGCAGCCGTGGCCGATGACGAGGTCGCCTTCGGCAAGAAACTCGCCGGGGAGCTGACGTTGATCGCGACCATCCAGAATTCGCCGGTCGGCTTTGCTTCGCTGAAGAACAACAACCAGATCGACATGCTCTATGTGCATCCGAGCGTGGCCGGGCAGGGCGTCGGCGCGATGCTGTGCGACGCGCTGGAAAAGCTCGCCAGCGCGCGCGGCACCAAGACGCTTTCGGTCGATGCCAGCGACAACGCGCTCGATTTCTTCCGCAAGCGCGGCTACGTCGCCAAGCAGCGCAACAGCGTAAGCATTGAGGGCGAGTGGCTCGCCAACACCACGATGCAGAAGGCGCTAGCGAATGGCACCGCCGCGGGAGGCACGCCGTGAGCCGCGAACGCCTCTATCTCTTCGACACCACCCTGCGCGATGGCGCGCAGACCAACGGCGTCGATTTCACGCTGCAGGACAAGCAGGTGATCGCGCAGATGCTGGATGAACTCGGCATCGACTATGTCGAGGGCGGCTATCCCGGCGCCAACCCGACCGACACCGAGTTCTTCTCGGCAAAGCCGAAATTCGACCATGCGCGCTTCACCGCCTTCGGCATGACGCGGCGTCCGGGCCGCTCGGCGTCCAACGATCCCGGGTTGGCGACGATCCTGGAGGCGAAGGCGGACGCGATCTGCTTCGTCGCGAAGTCGAGCGCCTATCAGGTGCGCGTCGCGCTCGAGACCACGAACGAGGAGAACCTCGCTTCGATCCGTGACAGCGTCGCCGCGGCGACGGCTGCCGGGCGCGAGGTGATGGTCGATTGCGAGCATTTCTTCGACGGCTACAAGGAGAATGCTGAGTTCGCGCTGGCGTGCGCCAAGGCCGCCTATGAGGCCGGCGCGCGCTGGGTGGTGTTGTGCGACACCAATGGCGGCAGCATGCCGTACGAAATTGAAACCATCGTCGGCGATGTCGTGCGCCACATTCCCGGCAACCATGTCGGCATCCACGCCCATAACGATACCGAGCAGGCGGTGGCGAACTCGCTTGCCGCGGTACGCGCCGGCGCGCGCCAGATCCAGGGCACGCTGAACGGGTTAGGGGAACGTTGCGGCAATGCCAATCTCTGCTCGCTGATCCCGACGCTCAAGCTGAAGAAGGAGTTCTCCGAGAATTTCGAGATCGGCGTCACCGCCGAGAAGATGACGACGCTGGTCAAGGTATCGCGCACGCTCGACGACATGCTCAACCGCGCGCCGAACCGGCACGCGGCTTATGTCGGCGAAAGCGCCTTCGTCACCAAGACCGGCATCCATGCTTCCGCCGTGCTGAAGGACCCGCAGACCTACGAGCACGTGCCGCCGGAATCCGTCGGCAATCACCGCAAGGTGCTGGTGTCGGATCAGGCCGGACGCTCCAACGTCATCGCCGAGCTCGATCGGGCAGGCATTCCCTACGAAAAGAACGATCCGAAGCTCACGCGGCTCGTCGGCGAGCTGAAGGAGCGCGAGGCCGCGGGCTTCGCCTATGAATCTGCCAACGCCTCGTTCGAGCTGCTGGCGCGGCGCACGCTCGGAAAGGTGCCGGAATATTTCAAGGTCGAGCAGTTCGACGTCAATGTCGAGCAGCGCGACAATGCACTCGGCCAGCGCGTCACGGTCGCGCTCGCGGTGGTGAAGGTCAACGTCGCCGGCGAGCGGCTGATCTCGGCTGCCGAAGGCAACGGCCCCGTCAACGCGCTCGACGTCGCCTTGCGCAAGGACCTCGGCAAGTATCAGAAATATATCGAGGGATTGAAGCTGATCGATTACCGCGTGCGTATCCTCAATGGAGGCACGGAGGCGGTAACGCGCGTGCTGATCGAGAGCGAGGATGAGACCGGCGAAAGCTGGACCACGGTCGGCGTGTCGCCGAACATCATCGATGCCTCGTTCCAGGCGCTGATGGATTCAGTGTTCTACAAGCTGGTGAAATCAGGCGCGTCTGGGTGAAGCTCGCGGCGACGCATCGCCAAACGCCGTCATTGCGAGCGAAGCGAAGCAATCCATCTCTCCGCGCAAGCGGACGCATGGATTGCTTCGTCGCTTCGCTCCTCGCAATGACGGTGAACCTGGGGTGAGGGCCACGCATGATCGACCATATCTCCGTCGGCGTCAGCGATCTCGAACGTTCCGCGCGTTTCTATGAGGCGACGCTCGCGCCGCTTGGCCTCTCGCGTCTGGTCACCCGTCCGGCCACGATCGGGTTCGGCAAGAGCTATCCCGAATTCTGGATCAACCTGCGCGCCGGCATGAAGCCGGTCGCCTCTGACAGTGGCAGCCACGTCTGCCTGCGGGCAAAATCAACTGCCGACGTCGATGCCTTCCATGCTGCGGCGCTGAGTGCCGGCGGCCGCTCGGACGGCGCGCCTGGCCTGCGCCCGCACGACCGTGTCAGGTACTACGCGGCCTTCGTCACCGACCCCGATGGCAACCGCATCGAGGCGGTGACGTTTCCGAGCGAGTGAGCTCTTACAGTCGCCGCGCCACGTCTGGCGCGAGTTCCTTGCCGGCCTCGGGCGAGCGCGCGGCAGCGGCGCGCAGGCGAGGCACGATATCCTCGACGCGGTCGGCCGTCAGCACCTCGAGCGGCAGCGTCGCGCGGATGAAGGCCGTCGAGCGCATATGATCGAGCAACGCGAGCAGCGGCTCCCAAAAACCGTCGATATTGGCGAGCAGCACCGGCTTCGTATGCCGGCCGAGCTGCTGCCAGGTGAGCTGCTCGACCAGTTCCTCAAGCGTGCCGATGCCGCCGGGCAGTGCCACGAAGGCATCCGACCGTTCGAACATCAGCCGCTTGCGCTCGTGCATGTCGGGCGTGACGATCATCTCCTGGACGCGCGTGAGCGCGTTCTCGCGGGCGCGGAGAAAATCCGGGATGATGCCGGTGACCTTGCCGCCATGGTCGAGTGTGGAGGTCGCGACCGCGCCCATCAGTCCGATTGAGCCGCCACCATAGACGAGGCGGATGTCACTCTCGGCAAAGATCCTTCCGAGCGTGTTGGCTGCTTCGACAAAGCTGGGGCTGGTGCCGGGGCCGGAGCCGCAATAGACGCAGACGGTCTTGATCTGGTTCATTGGTCTGATTTGGTTCATCCGCTCATGTGGCACTGCAACGAAAAAAACGTCAAGCCCGGCATTTCACGTGGCGTGGCGTAAAAGTGGCGTAAATCGCTGAAAATCGTGAAAGATCCACTCCATGAGGGTTTCCGCGAGATCAAAATCGCCTATATGACGGGCACAATGCGGATCCATGCAAATCACGTGACAGCGAACCGGCGCGCCGTCCTGACGGCGGCGATGGGTTAATGTCGTCCAAACCCCAACTGCGCCTGAACGATATGTCATCTGCCGATGCAAGCAGCGCCGAGAAGGCGACCCTGATCGGAACGCTTGCGCATCTGTGGCCCTACATCTGGCCTGGCGACCGCGCTGATCTGAAGATGCGTGTAGCGTGGTCGATGGTGCTTCTGCTCCTCGCCAAGCTCGCGACGCTGTCAGTGCCCTTCACCTTCAAATGGGCGATCGACGCGCTGAACGGCACGCCCAGCGCACCGGTGCAATCGTCGAACTGGACGATGTGGCTGATCGCTTCGCCGCTCCTGATGACGGCGAGCTATGGCGCGGTGCGTGTCCTGATGGCGGTGCTGACGCAATGGCGCGACGGCATCTTTGCCCGCGTCGCCATGCACGCGGTACGGCGGCTCGCCTATCTCACCTTCGTGCACATGCACGAATTGTCGCTGCGCTTTCACCTGGAACGCAAGACCGGCGGACTGACGCGCATCCTCGAACGCGGCCGCACCGGCATCGAGACCATCGTGCGGATGGTGATCCTGCAATTGATCCCGACGGTGGTCGAGGTTGCGCTGCTGACGGCCGTGCTGCTTTGGCAGTTCGACTGGCGCTATGTCGGCGTCGTCGTGATCACCGTCGCGGCGTTCATGTACTACACCTATATCGCGACCGAGTGGCGGATCGAGATCCGCCGCAAGATGAACGACTCCGACACGGAAGCGAACACCAAGGCGATCGACTCGCTGCTCAACTACGAGACCGTGAAATATTTCGGCGCCGAGGCGCGCGAGGCCGAGCGCTACGACCGCTCGATGGCGCGCTACGAGCACGCCAGCACCAAGACCTATACGTCGCTCGCGATCCTCAATACCGGGCAGGCGATCATCTTCACCGCCGGCCTGACGGCGATCATGCTGCTGTGCGCGATTGGCATCCGCAATGGCAGCAACACGGTGGGCGATTTCGTGCTGGTCAACGCCATGATGATCCAGCTCTACCAGCCGCTCAACTTCATGGGTATGGTCTATCGCGAGATCAAGCAGGCGATCATCGACATCGAGAAGATGTTCGGCGTGCTGGCGCGCAAGGCGGAGATCAAGGATGCGCCCGATGCCAAACCGCTGGCGGTGACGGCCGGCAGCGTGCGGTTCGAGGATGTGCGCTTCGCCTATGAGCCGGACCGGCCGATCCTGAAAAGCCTCTCCTTCGAGGTGCCGGCCGGCAGGACGGTCGCGATCGTCGGCCCCTCCGGCGCCGGCAAGTCCACGATCTCGCGGCTGTTGTTCCGCCTCTACGACGTCTCCGGCGGCAGGATCCTGATCGACGGCCAGGACATCCGCAACGTCACGCAAGCCTCGCTGCGCGCCTCGATCGGCATGGTGCCGCAGGACACCGTGCTGTTCAACGACACCATCCGCTACAACATCCGCTACGGCCGTTGGGATGCTGGTGATGCCGAGGTAGAGGAGGCGGCGAAGCTCGCGCAGATCGATACGTTCATCCGGATGTCGCCGAAGGGCTATGAGACTCAGGTCGGCGAGCGCGGCCTGAAACTGTCGGGCGGCGAGAAGCAGCGGGTGGCGATCGCGCGTACGGTGCTGAAGGCGCCGCCAATCCTGGTGCTGGACGAGGCGACATCGGCGCTCGACAGCCACACCGAGCACGAGATCCAGGCCGCGCTCGAGCGCGTCTCGCGCAACCGCACCTCGCTGGTGATCGCGCACCGGCTTTCGACCATCGTCGGTGCCGACGAGATCATCGTCCTGGACCAGGGCCGCATCGCCGAGCGCGGAACTCATCCCCGGCTTTTGGCGCAAGGCGGGCTTTATGCCAGTATGTGGAACAGGCAGCGCGAGGCCGAGGAGGCGCGCGAGAAGCTGGCGATGGTCGACGACGGCAGCGAGGCGCCGAACCGCGAGCCGCCTCCGGTCGACGAACCCGAGCCTGATCCGGTCGAGAAACCCTTGCCGACGGCTGCGGAATAGGCTCCATCTCCGTCCCCAGGTCTGGGAAACCGAGTGAGATTCGATGTCGATCGCCAATTCCATACGCGCGCAGATTCCGCCCATCCATCCCGAGGGCTATCCGTTCATCGGCGGCTTCGCGCTGGCGAGCCTGATCCTGTTCTGGATCTGGACGCCGCTGGGCTGGATCGGGACCGTGCTGACGATCTGGTGCGCGCTGTTCTTCCGCGATCCGGTGCGGGTGACGCCGGTGCGGGACGGGCTCGTGGTGGCGCCCGCCGACGGGCGCGTCTCGATGATCACCCAAGCCCTGCCGCCGGCCGAACTCGGACTGGGCGATAAGGCGCTGACCCGGGTCTCGATCTTCATGAGCGTGTTCAACTGCCACGTGAACCGCAGCCCGGTCGCGGGGCGGATCGACCGCATCGCCTACCGGCCGGGCGCCTTTATCAATGCGGAGCTCGACAAGGCCAGCGAGGACAATGAGCGCAACTCGGTCGTGATCTCGACGCCCAACGGCCGCATCGGCGTGGTCCAGATCGCGGGCTTGGTGGCGCGGCGGATCGTCTCCTTCGTGCGCGAAGGCCAGTCGATCGGCGCCGGCGAACGGTTCGGCCTGATCCGGTTCGGCTCGCGGCTCGATGTCTACCTGCCCGAAGGCACCAAGCCGCTGGTTTCCGAGGGCCAGACGGCGATCGCCGGCGAGACCGTCCTAGCCGATTTCCGCACCCCCGAGCCGGGGTGGACCTACCGGGCCGATTAACCATCGGCACCGCCAATTGCGGCGCCTTGCCGCTGGAATGGCGGAGGGGGCCGGCGCTTGCTATATAGTCGCGAGCCATGATGCAGATCGATTCCAAACATCCGGAACTGCGCCGCCGGCGGTTTCGCCAGATTCCGGTCCGGTTGCTGGTGCCCAATGTCATCACGCTGCTCGCGATCTGCGCCGGCCTGACCGCGATCCGCCTGTCGACCGAAGGGCGGATGGAGCTTGCGGTCGCCGCGATCGTGTTTGCCGCAGCGCTCGATGGCATCGACGGGCGCATTGCGCGCCTGATCAAGGGCCAGTCGAAATTCGGCGCCGAGCTCGACAGCCTAGCGGATTTCGTCAATTTCGGCGTGGCGCCGGGCCTGATCCTCTATTTCTGGCAACTGCACGAATTGGGCAATGGCGGTTGGATTGCGGCCATGGTGTTCGCGATCAGTGGCGGGCTGCGGCTCGCCCGCTTCAACGCCTCGATCGACGATCCAAACAAGCCGGCGTTCGCGGCAAACTATTTCACCGGCGTGCCGGCGCCGGCTGGCGCCATCACGGTGTTGCTGCCGGTCTATCTGGGCTTCCTGGGCATCACTACGCCGCCGACGATGCTGACGGCCTTCTACACGCTCCTGATCGCGTTCCTGATGGTGTCGCGCCTGCCGGTGTTTTCCGGCAAGACGATGCGCATGCGGGTGCCGCCGGAAATGCTGTTGCCGGTGTTCGTCTCGGTGGTGTTCTTCATCGCGCTGTTGGTCAGCTATCCCTGGCACATCCTCTCCGCGGGCTCGGTGCTGTACCTGATCAGCCTGCCATGGGGCTGGAAAACCTATCGCGACCACGCGCGCGCCGCGGAGGCGCAGGCGGCTGTGCCGGCCGGGGCCTCGACGTCGCCAACTCCGTCGCCGAGCTATCCGGGTGTCACTGACGCCGACCACGACGACCGTCCGGCGCGCCTTAATTGAAGCGCTAGACCCTCATGGTTCGAGACGGCGCGAAGACGCGCCTCCTCACCGTGAGGGGCGAGAGTTGGCTTCCCCCAAATATCAGCCATGAGCGGAAGCTTGGTTGGGTTCACGGCCGATCTCGGCTATAGGCATGGGCCAAGATCGTCTCGCCAAGAAGCGTCCATTTGCCAGGAGAAACGCCGTGAATAAAGCCGTCGCCGCCCCGCTGTCCGCGTCCGTGCTCGAAGCCTTGGCGCGCTATGACACGCCGACGATCTGCAACGCGATGGAGATCGTCGCCCCGGAACGGCGGTTGATCGGCTACACCACGAAGCCGCTGGTCTGCCCGTTTCCGGACCTGCCGCCGATCGTCGGCTATGCCCGCACGGTCACGATCCGTTCCGTCCTTCAATCCGGTCTGCCGGCAGCCGAGCAGGCCAAGCGCCGCATCGAATATTACGAATATGTCGGCACCGGCTTTGGTCCGCGCATCGCCGTGATCCAGGATATCGATGGCGCCGATGTCGGCTATGGCGCGTTCTGGGGCGAGGTGCAGAGCAACGTGCACAAGGCGCTCGGCTGTCTCGGCGTGATCACCGACGGCTCGATCCGCGACATCCCGCAATGGGCGCCGGGCTTCCAGGCGCTCGCAGGATCGATCGGCCCGTCGCATGCCTGGGTGCATGCCGAGAGCTTCGGCGGCGAGGTGCGGGTTGCCGGCATGACCGTGCGCTCCGACGATCTTATCCATGCCGACAGCCACGGCGCGATCGTGATCCCGATCGATGTCGCCGCCAAGCTGCCGGATGCGGCCGAACTCTGCGCGCGTCGCGAGACGCCGATCCTGGAGATCGCGCGCAGCCCGGACTTCTCGCTGGAGAAGCTCAAGGAAGCGCTGAAACGCTCGGCCGAGATCCACTAGAGCATGATCCGGAAAAGTGTGAAGCGGTTTTCCGAAAAGATCATGCTCAAACAATAACCTAAAGCGCGATGATGATTCATCCTCATCTCATCGCGCTTTAGGCTAGAGCGTTTTCGAGCGAAGTGGACACCGGTTCGCGTGAAGAAAACGCGTCAAGACAAGAATCGTCATATCGCCGCGACTTTGGCGACGTCGTGGGCGCCGCGAATGACCATGTCGATGGCGACATAGAGGATGACGGCCAGGCCGACATAGGCGATCCAGCGATGCTTCTGCAGCAGCCGCGCGATGAAGGTTGCGGCTGCGCCCATCAGTGCGATGGAGAGGATTAGGCCGAAGATCAGCACGCTCGGGTGCTCGCGCGCGGCTCCCGCGACAGCCAGGACGTTGTCGAGCGACATTGAGACGTCGGCAACGATGATCTGCGTCGTGGCCTGGAAGAGCGTCTTCCGGGGTGCCCCGTCTGCAGACGCGCCACCGAGCTCTGCGTCGGCTTCTTCCTTCGCGGCGGCGCGCAGCTCGCGCCACATTTTCCAGCACACCCACAACAGCAGGATTCCGCCGGCGAGCAAGAGGCCGACGATCTGCATGATCTGCGTCGCCACGACGGCAAACAGGATGCGCAGCACGGTCGCCGCCAGAATGCCGATCAGGATCGCCTTGCTGCGTTGCTTCTCGGGCAGGCCTGCTGCGGCGAGGCCGATCACGACGGCATTGTCGCCGGCGAGGACCAGGTCGATCAGAACGACCTGCAGCAGCGCGGACAGGAATTCAAAGCCAAGAAATTCGGACACGGGTCATGCTCCCCTTCTGGTCTGGAGAGTGACCCCGGATTAGATGCCGGCTTGATGGCGATGCATATCGGTGAGGGATTCACCGATATGTCCCGCGATCAATGCCGCAGATCAAAGCAGGGCCACTCCAACTTAACTCCAGTCCGACATCGCAGCCTGTCGGCTGCCAGAGGGGCCCGGCCTGGTACGCTCTAGTATAGTTACGGTCGCGAATTCGAACGTGCGACGGCTTCTTCCTCGAAGAACAGCGCCGCCTGGTCCGGTTCGCCAAAGATTGCCGCTGCACACCCCATGAAGGTGAATGCACCGGCAAAATCCCACCACGTGACTTTCCCTGAGTTCTCCCGAGCCTGGATCAGGCGCGCCACGATGGCGGCGACCGCCGCCTCCGCGAACAGCAGGATGCTGAATGCGGGCAGCACGAGCTCGGGTTCGAGCACTCGGATCATCAGGATGGCAGGGAACACGGTCAGGACGCCGAACAGCGCGAACAGCCCGAAAGGCTCCAGCGACGGAGTATTTCGCATGATCCAGTTTGAACTGGAGGCCAACATCTGTTCCCCTGAATGAACGAACGCCCAATAGCAGCCGCGCGGCATCTGCTGACGCCCAGCTATCGGCGGCAACCAATAGCAAAACACTCTTGCGTGCGGGAGGTTTCTGACCCGTGGCGCAGCGCCGCAGACGGGTGTAGTTGTCGCTCGGCCGCCATGCGGAACCCACGAGGGCAGGGACGGGAGGTGCGCGATGGAAATGCGTGACAAGACCGTGTTCATCACCGGCTCAACCGACGGCGTCGGCCGCTATGTTGCGAAGAGGCTCGCCATCGGCGGCGCCAGCGTGCTGGTCCATGGACGCGACAAAGCGCGCGGGGCATCGCTGATCGAAGAGATCAGGCGGGCAGGGGGCCACGAGCCCATTTTCTACCAGGCCGACCTGTCCTCGCTTGCCGAGACGCGAAAACTTGCGGAGGCCGTGCTCGGAAACCACACGCGGCTCGACGTCTTCGTCAGCAATGCCGGGATCGGTACGCAGAGCGAGGGGCCGGCGCGGCAGACCAGCAGGGACGGCTACGAGCTGCGCTTTGCCGTGAACTACCTCGCGGGTTTCCTGCTCGCGCGTCTCTTGCTGCCGCTGTTGAAAGCGAGCGCGCCGTCGCGGATCGTCAATGTCGCCTCGCTCGGCCAGCATCCGATCGACTTCGACGACGTGATGATCACGAAGAACTACAGCGGCCCGCGCGCCTACGCCCAGAGCAAGCTTGCGCAGATCATGTTCACGGTCGATCTTGCGCAAGAGTTGAAAGGCTCGGGCGTCACCGCAAATTCGCTGCACCCGGCGACCTACATGAACACCACCATGGTGCGCGCGGGCGGCATCACCCCGATCTCCACCGTCGAGCAGGGCGGCGAAGCGATCCTGCATCTGGTGTCGGGCGACGATGTCGCCGACGAAAGCGGGCTGTTCTTCAACGGCATGAACGAGGCCAGGGCCAATCCGCAAGCCTATGACGCGTCGGCACGGAGACGGCTCCGCGCGCTCAGTCTCGAACTCACGGGGCTCGATGCCGGTCACTGAGCTGCGCCGGCGATTATGGTTAGCGAAAGATTGAGACCGGCGCCGCGCCTAAACTCCACGCGTCCACTCGGGATTTTACGGGTTCCTCTTCGGCTTAACCTTTACGCGTCTTTAATGGCGGCCACGTAGGGTTTTCCGGCGCGGTCCGGGGTTGGGTCGTGCACCGTCCAGGACAGGCGGTGTATTGCGTACGCGTTGGAGTTTCCCATGGATATTATGACGGGCGCCGGGCTCTTGGCGGGCATTATCGTCATTTCAGTGATGATGCTCATGGGCGGCGACCTGCACATGTTCATTTCCGAACATGCGATGATCATCATTTTCGGCGGATCGGTCGCGGCCACGATGATCCGCTTTCCATTGGGCGCGATCCTGCATGGCCTGCCGCTGGGTGCGAAATTCGCCTTCACCGTGAGCCGGCTGTCGGCGCGCGATCTGGTCGACGAACTGGCCCGGATCGCCGAGATTGCCCGCAAGCAGGGGCCGGTCGGCCTTGAAAAGGTCGAGACCAACGAGCCCTTCCTGGCCAAGGGAATCCGCTACGTCGCCGACGGCTACGACCTCGAATTCATCCGCGACAATCTCGAGCGCGACCGCGACAATTTCCTGATGCATCTCGACGAGGGCAGCAAGATCTACCGCGCGATCGGCGACTGCGCGCCGGCCTTCGGCATGATCGGCACCTTGATCGGCATGGTGCAGATGTTCGCCAATATGACCGATCCCTCAAAGCTCGGTCCATTCATGGCGACCGCGCTGCTGGCCACGCTCTACGGGGCGCTGGTTGCGAACCTGTTCTGCCTGCCGATCGCCGACAAGCTGCACGGCAAGCTGCTGGACGAGGAGACCAACCGCACCCTGATCATCGACGGCATCCTGATGATCCGCGATTCGAAGAGCCCGGCGCTGGTTCGCGAAATGCTGCTCGCCTATCTGCCGGAAAAGCACCGCGAAGGAGAGGGCGAGCCGGTGCCGGCCTGACCTTCGGCCTGGCAGCGATCCGGAGCTTCACGCGATGGCCAAGAAAAAGCGCGGCGATGCACATACCGGAGGTCACGGCTGGTTCGTGACCTTCGCCGACCTGATGGGGCTGATGATGAGCTTCTTTGTGATGCTCGTCGCCTTCTCCAGCATGGACAACAACAAGCTGAAGATCGTCGCAGGTTCGATGCGCGACGCCTTCGGCTCGCAGACCAATGTGCGCTATTCCGGCATCATCGAATCCGACGGCCTGCCGACGCGGCCGAAGTTGAAGAACGTCGAGCATATCTCGCCGGAAGAGACCTCGGACAGGCCGACACCCGACGAGAAGGAGCGCAATCAGGAGAACGGCGCCAAGCTGCACACCGACCGCGCCTTTGCGCTCGCGTCCGCTTCGCTCCGGCAGGCGCTGCAGGACATGCCGGAATTGACCGAAATGTCCAAGCACATCATGTTCGAGGAAACCAAGGAGGGCCTCAACCTCGAGATCATCGACCAGGACGGCCGCTCGATGTTCGCCGACGGCTCCAAGATACCTTACGACCGCACGCGGCGGCTGATCCAGAAGCTTGCCGGGCCGCTCAAGGCAACGCCGCTGCGCGTATCCATCGTCGGCCACACCGCCGCCGGTTTCGTGCCGGCGCGCAGCGAATACGGTGCGTTCGACCTGTCGGCGGACCGAGCCAATGCGGTGCGCCAGATCCTCGAGCGCGAAGGGCTGCCCCCCTCGCACATCTTCGCCGTCTCGGGCAAGGCGGACAGCCAGCCGTTGTTTCCGGACGATCCTTCGCTCGCGGCAAACCGTCGCGTCACCATCACCTTGATGCGTGAGGATCCGCCGCTGCCGCCCGGCTTGAAGCCGTAATCTGCCGAATTTACTATCTGCCGCCTGTCCAGCCGGGGACCGTTACGCGCTTGTCGCGGCCGCCGCAACCGTTGACAGGGAACGCGGAAGCGTGGATAGCCGCGCCGGATCAAACTAGCAGATTGGGCGTTCCCCCCGCCATGGCTGTCAGCGTCTCATCCAGCGAGGTCCAAGAGGGGCCGGTTACGTCCAACTTCTGGGCCTTGACGCTGGGCAGTATCGGCGTGGTGTTCGGCGATATCGGTACCTCGCCGCTCTATGCGTTCCGCGAGGCAGTCGCCGGCGCGACGCATGGGCAGCCGGTATCCCGAATCATCGTCCTCGGCGTGCTGTCGCTGATCCTGTGGGCGCTCTTCATCGTCGTCACCTCGAAATACGTGCTGCTGCTCCTGCGCGCCGACAACAACGGCGAGGGCGGCACGCTCTCGCTGATGGCCCTGGGGCAGCGGGCGCTGGGGCGGAGAAGCTGGCTGTTGCTGGCGCTCGGCGTGGTCGGCGCCTCGATGTTCATCGGCGATTCCATGATCACGCCGGCGATCTCCGTGCTGTCGGCGGTCGAAGGCCTCAAGCTCGCGACGCCCGCACTTCAACATTACGTGGTGCCCGTCACGATCGTCATCCTGGTCGTCCTGTTCTCGGTCCAGCGCATCGGCACCGGGCGGGTTGCTTCCGCCTTCGGGCCTGTGATGGTGGTCTGGTTCGCTACGCTTGCCGTGATGGGGCTGGTCCACATCAAGGATGACCCGTCGGTGCTGGCGGCGATCAATCCCTATTACGCGCTCCAGTTCCTGCTCACGCATGGCACCATCGGGCTGGTGACGCTGGGCGCAGTGTTCCTGGCCGTCACCGGCGGCGAGGCGCTCTATGCCGATCTCGGCCATTTCGGCCGCAAGCCGATCCAGTCCGGCTGGCTGTTCTTCGTGCTGCCGTCGCTTCTGCTCAATTATTTCGGGCAGGGGGCGCTGGTGCTCTCCGATCCATCCGCGATCGAGAATTCGTTTTATCGGATGGTTCCCGACTTCCTGCTGCTGCCACTGGTGGTGCTCGCGACCGCCGCCACTGTGATCGCGAGCCAGGCCGTCATCACCGGCGCCTATTCGCTGGTCCGCCAGGCGGTGCAGCTCGGCCTGCTGCCGCGCTTCGAGGTCCGCTACACCTCGGAGTCCCATGCCGGGCAAATCTATCTGCCGCGCGTCAACCGGCTGCTGCTGGTCGGTGTCCTCTTGCTTGTGCTGATGTTCCACACCTCGAGCGGACTGGCATCGGCCTACGGCATCGCGGTTTCCACCACCATGGTCGCCGACGGCATCATGGGCTTTGTGGTGATCTGGAAATTGTGGAACTGGCGCGCAGCGACCGCGGCCGCGGTGATCGTGCCGTTCGTGGTGGTCGACATGACCTTCCTGAGCGCCAATCTCCTCAAACTGTTCGAGGGCGCCTGGGTGCCGCTTTTGTTCGGCGCAGCCATGGCGGCCATGATCTGGACCTGGCGGCGCGGGACGGCCATCCTGATCGCCAAGACCCGGCGCATCGAGGTGCCGCTTGACGACCTGATCAAGAGCCTGGAGAAGCGGCCGCCGTATATCGTCAAGGGCACCGCGGTGTTTCTCACCAGCGATCCCGGCTTCGTGCCGACCGCGCTGCTGCACAACCTCAAGCACAACAAGGTCCTGCACGAGCACAATGTCATCCTGACCATCGAGACGGCGCAGACGCCGCGCGTCGATGTCTCCGAGCGCGTCTACATGGAACGCGTCAGCGACAAGTTCTCCAAGGTGCGCCTCAGGTTCGGCTTCATGGAATCGCCGAACGTCCCGAAGGCGCTGGTGATCGCCCGCAAGCTCGGCTGGCAGTTCGATATCATGGCGACGTCATTCTTCGTGTCGCGGCGGTCTCTCAAACCCGCGGCGCAGTCGGGCATGCCGCTATGGCAGGATCACCTGTTCATCGCCATGAGCCGCTCCGCCAACGATGCCACCGACTATTTTCAGATTCCGACGGGGCGCGTGGTTGAGGTCGGCACCCAGGTAACTATCTGACCGGCGCACGATTGTGGCTGGTTAAACGATTGACCTATGTGTAAAATGCATGGCGGCAGCCCATTTCTCGCCTAACCTATGCATTCGAGCGAGGATATAGCCCTGCCGCGCTGTTTCATTGTGCAGTGAACAATAGAGGCTCCCTCCCATGTCGTCCGAGAGTGCGGTCACCGCGGCGGAAACGCCCGCGGCCAGTGGACATGGAGAGGCGCATTCCACGGCGGGGTTCGGAGCGCTGACGCTCGGCAGCATCGGCGTCGTCTACGGAGACATCGGTACCAGCCCGCTCTACGCTCTTCGCGAAGCCGTTGTGGCGGCAAGCGAGCATAGTGGCGTCGCCACGACGCAGGCCGTGCTCGGCGTGCTCTCCCTGATCCTGTGGGCGCTGATCGTCGTCGTCACGCTTAAATATGTGGTGATTCTGCTGCGCGCCGATAACCACGGCGAGGGCGGAACGCTGGCGCTGATGGCGCTGGCCGAACGCGCCGTTACCAAGGGCGCCGGCGCGGTCGTGATGCTCGGCATCATCAGCGGGGCCTTGTTCTACGGCGACGCGGTGATCACGCCGGCGCTGTCGGTGCTGTCGGCGATCGAGGGCATCAAGCTCGTCACCGCGACCTTCGAACATTATGTCGTGCCGCTCACGGCGTTGATCCTGGTGGCGCTGTTTGCCGTGCAGTCCCACGGCACCGCCCGGGTTGCTGCGTTTTTCGGACCCATCATGTGTGTCTGGTTTGCTGTGCTGGCGATCGCAGCCGTGCCGCAGATCATCAGACATCCTGAGGTCCTTTTGGCCTTCAATCCGCTCTACGCGGTCTCCTTCATGCTCCATCACGGTGTGATCGGGTTCGTCACCCTCGGCGCGGTGTTTCTCGCCGTCACCGGCGCGGAAGCGCTCTATGCCGATCTCGGGCACTTCGGCAAACGGCCGATCCAGGTCGCTTGGCTGTTCATCGTGCTGCCGGCGCTGGTGCTGAATTATATGGGGCAGGCGGCGCTCGTCATCGTCGACCCCAAGGCGATCGAGAATCCGTTCTTCCTGATGTTCCCGGATTGGGCGCTGATCCCGATGGTTGTGCTCGCCACCATCGCGACCGTCATTGCAAGCCAGGCCGTCATCACCGGCGCCTATTCGCTGACGCGCCAGGCGATCCAACTCGGCCTGCTGCCGCGCTTCGAGATTCGCCACACCTCGGAAGCCCATTCGGGGCAGATCTTTATTCCCCGCATCAACCGGATGCTGCTTATCGCGGTGTTGTTGCTGGTCGTGATGTTCCGCTCCTCCAGCGCGCTGGCCTCGGCCTATGGCATCTCGGTGACCGGCACCATGGTGGTCACGGGCATGATGGGCTTTGTCGTGGTGTGGAAGGTCTGGCGATGGTCGCCGCTCGCCGCCGCCGCATTGATCGCGCCCTTCCTGTTTCTCGATCTCACCTTCCTGACGGCAAACCTGCTGAAGGTGCTGGAAGGCGGCTGGGTGCCGCTGGCGCTCGGCGGCGCCGTGATGCTGCTGATGTACACATGGCGGCGGGGCAGCCGGCTGCTGTTCGAGAAGTCGCGCAAGCTGGAATTCCCGCTCGCCGACCTCATCGCGATGCTGGAGAAACGGCCGCCGCAGCGCGTCTCCGGCACGGCGGTGTTCCTGACCAGCGATCCTGCCAGTGCGCCGACCGCGCTCATGCATAGTCTAAAACACTACAAAGTGTTGCATGAGAAGAACGTCATTCTCACCATCGAGACCGCGCCGACGCCGCGGATCGACCCGTCCGAGCGGGTGCGAATGGAGCAGATCAGCCCGACCTTCTCCAAGGTGACGCTGCGCTTCGGCTTCATGGAATCGCCGAACGTGCCGAAGACGCTGGCGATCGCCCGCAAGCTCGGCTGGCAGTTCGACATCATGTCGACCTCGTTCTTCCTGTCGCGGCGCTCGCTCAAGCCCGCCGCGCATTCCGGCATGCCGCGCTGGCAGGACCATCTGTTCATCGCGCTCAGCCGCGCCTCCAACGACGCCACCGATTATTTCCAGATCCCGACCGGCCGCGTCGTCGAGGTGGGAACGCAGGTGACGATCTAGCTTTTTGCCGGTCCTAAGCTGTTTGCGGTGCTTGATTTTCCCTGCGCAAGAGGCGACTTTGCCCCCGAAACAGGGGGCTGGCTGAGCCCATGAATTGTCTGGAGAACGCGCGTGGCCGACCACAAGGTGCATGATCTAACGCCCCAGGAGGTGTCGAAGGGAATAGCGGATGGACGCTATCTCCTGGTCGACGTCCGCGAGCCCAACGAGGTCGCGGCTGAGGCCTATCCTGATAGCGTCGTGGTGCCGCTGTCGACGTTCGATCCGGACGAGATTCCCGATCCGCAGGGCAAAGAGGTCGTGTTCGCCTGCCGCTCGGGCAAGCGTTCGGTGACGGCATCGCTTGCGGCGCAGTCGGCGGGGTTGCCGTACGACCAGCATCTGGCAGGGGGCATGTTGGCCTGGAAGGCGGCGGGATTGCCGACCAAGACGGGCGGCTGACCTTTCCATGACTTCCATGAACAAGGTCTTCTCGGACCTTCCCGTCACCATTTTCGAAGCGATGTCGCAGCTCGCGCGCGACAACAACGCGATCAATCTCGGCCAGGGTTTTCCGGACGATCCCGGTCCGGAGGACATCCGTCGCGCCGCCGCGGATGCTTCCGTCAACGGCTACAATCAGTACCCGTCGATGATGGGTATCCCCGAGCTCAGGCAGGCGATCGCGACCCATTACGGCCGCTGGCACGGACTCAGCCTCGATCCCACGACGGAAGTCATGGTGACCTCGGGCGGCACCGAAGCGCTGACATCGTCGATCCTCGCGATGGTCGAACCGGGCGACGAAGTGGTCGTCTTCCAGCCGGTGTACGATTCCTATCTGCCGATCATCCGTCAGGCCGGAGGCATTCCGCGCCTGCTGCGGCTGGAGCCGCCGCACTGGCGGCTGAACGAGGAGATGCTGCGGAGCGTCTTCAACCACAAGACCAAGGCGGTGCTGTTCAACAATCCGCTCAATCCTTCCGCCGTGGTCTATCCGCGCGAAGACCTCGAACTGCTGGCGCGGTTCTGCCAGGAATTCGACGTGGTCGCGATCTGCGACGAGGTCTGGGAGCACGTGATCTTCGATGGCCGCGAGCACATCCCGCTGATCACGCTGCCGGGCATGCGGGACCGCACCATCAAGGTCGGCAGTGCCGGCAAGATCTTTTCGCTCACCGGTTGGAAGATCGGTTTCGTCTGCGCCGCGCCGCCGCTTCTGCGGGTTGCCGCCAAGGTGCATCAGTTCCTCACCTTCACCACGGCGCCCAACCTGCAGGCGGCGGTGGCCTACGGGCTCGGCAAGGCGGATGCGTATTTTCACGACATGCGCAAGGATCTGGCGCGGAGCAGGGATAGGCTGACAAAAGGGCTCGAGAGCCTCGGCTTTCCCGTCCTGAAATCGCAAGGCACCTATTTCCTCACCGTCGACCTGTCGCCGCTCGGTCTGAATGAGACCGACGAGGCGTTCTGCCGGCGCATCGTGACCGACTACAAGGTGGCCGCGATCCCCGTCTCGGCCTTCTACGAAAAGGATCCGGTAACCTCGGTCGTGCGTTTTTGCTTTGCAAAGCAGGATGCAACCCTCGACACTGCGCTCGAGCGTCTGTCGGACGCGGTGCACCGTCGAAAGAGGTAGGGAGATGCACGAGCAGGGCCGTCATTCCATTTGTCTCGCCGTCCTCTTTGCCGCGGCTCTGCTCGTCTCTTCATCCGCCCGCGCCGAGGAACGCACGGTCAATTTCTACAATTGGTCGAACTATGTGGCGCCGGGGGTGCTGGAGGACTTCACCAAGGAGACCGGCATCAGGGTAACTTACGACACCTTCGACGCCAACGAGACGCTGGAAACGCGGCTGCTCGCGGGCAAGTCGGGCTACGACGTGGTGGTCCCGACTGGTTATTTCCTGCAGCGCCAGATCACCGCAAAGGTCTTCCTCAAGCTCGACAAATCGAAACTGCCGAACCTCGCCAATGCCTGGCCGGTGGTGACGAGCGAGCTCGCGACCTACGATCCCGGCAACAACTACGCCGCCAATTACATGTGGGGCACCACCGGCATCGGCTACAACGTCCAGATGGCGCAGAAGATTCTCGGCCCCGATGCCAGGATCGATAGCTGGGACATGGTCTTCAAGCCGGAGAATCTCGCGAAGTTTAGGGATTGCGGCATCCATATGCTGGACTCTGCCGACGACATCTTGCCGGCGGCCTTGAACTATCTCGGCATCGATCCGAACTCCACCAAGCAGGCCGGTCTCGAGAAGGCCGCTGACCTCGTCAGCAAGGTCAGGCCTTATGTTCGCAAGTTTCATTCCTCGGAATATCTGAGCGCGCTAGCCTCCGGCGAGATCTGCTTCGTGGTGGGCTGGTCAGGCGACATCATGCAGGCGCGCAGCCGCGCGGTCGAAGCCAAGAACGGCGTCGAAATCGGCTACACCATCCCGAAGGAGGGCGCGCAGATGTTCTTCGATAATCTCGCGATTCCCGCCGACGCCAAGAACGTCGCCGAGGCCCATGAGCTGATCAACTACCTCTACCGGCCGGACGTCGCTGCGAAGAACTCGAATTTCCTGTCCTACGCCAACGGCAACCTGGCCAGCCAGAAGCTGATCGATCCCAAGATCCTCGACGACAAGAACATCTATCCGGATGAGGCGACGCAGAAGAAGCTGTTCGTCATCACCGCGCGCGACCCCGCAACCCAGCGGATCATCAACCGGCTGTGGACGAGGGTGAAGACGGGGAAGTGAGGCTCGCTGTCGCGACGCTCTCCGTCATTGCGAGCGCAGCGAAGCAATCCATAGCGCCACAAGTGGAGGCATGGAGTGCTTCGCTGCGCTCGCAATGACGTGGGGCGATATTGGCTTCAGGCTCACCGCCAGCGGCGATGCAGCCACAGCCACTGGTCCGGATATTCGCGCACCCAGCCTTCGATCACGTTGGTGACGGCCTGCATCGTGCCCTGGATATCGATCTCTCCGGACGCATTGAACACGGGCTTCACTTCCTCTGACAGTTCGCCGCGGAAGCGGTTATTGGGCAGGCGGATGATGCGGGCGCCGTGGATCGGGCATTCGACCTGACGCCGGAGCCGCGCCAGCGTCGGGTTGGCCTTGGTCTTGCGGCCGAAGAAGGTGACCTCGACGCCGTTGGTCAGATATTGGTCGACCAGCATGGCGACGTGCTTGTTGTCTTGCAGCGCCTGTGCAAGCCGGAGCGGCGCGTCGCGGCCGGCGGGGATCAGCGTGCCCATCTTGATCGCGCGGATATTCTCGATCGCGCGGTCCGCGGCTTCGCTGTTCGGCCGTCGGAACAGGATCGCGGTGTCGAGCCCGTGCGCGACAGCCGCCAGCGCCGGCAATTCCCAATTGCCGAGATGCGCGGCAAAGATCAGCGCCGGCTTGCCGTCGTCCCTGATCTGGTCGAACAGCTCGATGGTCCGCGGCGGCAATTCGATGCGGCTGTTTTCGGGATGGTCGCGGTCGTAGTCCCAGATATGGTCGAGATGGGCGAACTCGGCGCCGATGCGGCCGAGATTGTCCCAGACGCCGGCCAGGATCTTCTCGATCTCCTCAGGCGATTTTTCCGGAAACGCGGCCTTCAGATTCTCGCGACCGATCCGGTCCTCACGCAGCCTGCGACCGATGAAATGCGCGGCGCGCCCGAAGAAATCGGCGGTCTTGAACGGATCGAAGCAGCGCGTGGTACGCAACAGCGCGATCGTCAGCGCGCCCACCGCCGCGTCGCCCACGGGCTTGACGGCGTCGCGAAGGCGCGCGCGGGCGCGAAGGAGCTGCAGGCGGTTCATCGCGACAAGCGGCGCGGCGTTTGGTTGAGCATGATCTCTTCAGAAAACCGGAGACCAGTTCCTCGGATCATGCTCTAGGCCGGCTCGCGTGTCAGGATCAATGAGGCGTTCTGCCCGCCAAAGCCGAACGAGTTGGACATCACGGCAGTGACGCGGGCGTCGCGCGCCTTGTTGCCGACCACGTCGAAATGAATGGTCGGATCAGGCACGTCATAATTGATGGTCGGCGGAATCCGCTGATGCTCGAGCGTGAGCAGCGAGAACACCGCCTCGACCGCACCGGCCGCGGAGATTGTGTGGCCAACCATCGACTTGTTCGACGACACCGGAATCTTCGAGATCTGCTCGCCGAACACCGCCGAGGTCGTCAGATATTCCATCTTGTCGTTCTCGGGCGTCGCTGTCCCGTGCGCGTTGATGTGGTCGATCTGTTCCGGCTCCATCCCGGCGTCAGCCAGCGTCTTGCGCATGCAGCCGATGATCGGCTTGCCGTCCGGGCTCGAGCGGGTGCGGTGGAACGAATCGGTCAGTTCGCCGCAGCCGGCGACGACGCCCAGGATCGTCGCGCCGCGCGCGGTGGCCGCCTCATAGCTCTCCAGCACCAGCGCGCCGGCGCCTTCGGCCATCACGAAGCCATCGCGGTTCTTGGAGAACGGCTTTGACGCTCCCTGCGGCGGATCGTTCTGCGTCGACAGCGCCGAGAGCAGGGAGAAGCGGACCACGGCTTCCGGATTCACCGAGCCGTCGGTCGCAACGCACAGGGCCGCATCCGCCTCGCCGCGACGGATCGCCTCCACGCCGAGCTGGATCGCGGTTGCGCCGGAGGCGCATGCGGTCGACAGCGAGATCGGCGAGCCCTTGGTACCAAAGTTCTCGGCGAGGTGTTTTGCGACCGAACCGAACATGAAGCGATCATGATAGGGGGCGAATCTGCCGCCGCCGCTCGCGCGCAACATGTCGTAGTAGTCGAACTCCTTCTTGTCGATCGTGCGCCCGAGTTCGAGCCGTTGCGGCCATTCGGTCTCGACCGGCGCGACTGCGAGGAAGAGGGGACCTGGAAAGTCACCCTTGCTGCCAATACCGGATTGCGCCAGCGCCTCTTCGGTGGCGATTTCGGCGATGCGCTCGGAAAGGAGGGTCGAGGTGAAGGGATCGACGGTGACGAAATCCACCGTTCCGGCCATCGTGGTCCTCAGTCCATCGATCGGAAAACGGGTGACCGTCTTGATGCCGGATTCGCCGGCAACGAGCTTGGCCCAATTGTCCGTCTTGCCGCCGCCGAGCGACGTGACGATGCCCATGCCGGTCACGACAACGATCGGCCTGCCAAATTTATCGCGTGGTGTCGCCATGCTTCCCCCGTCGATGCTGCGCGAATGCGCCCTACTTGACGGCCTCAACCAGGGCCATCCCTTCGCCCTGCCAGTGACCGGTTCCCATCACTACAATCTGGGTCGGCGGATCCGACTTTTCAACCTCGAACCCGGTCGGATCGTTCGGCGGAAACAGCGCGCCGCGTGAGACCGAGAGCGCCGCCAGGGCAACGCCGAGCGGGAATTGGGCCTCCACGGTGTGGCCGAACATCGTTCCGGTGGCGCGCACGGCAAGGCCCTGATGCTGGCGCAGGAACGCGCGCTCTTCCGACGTGACGGGCTCGGCGCCGGTGGCGCCGGTGACGACCACGCCGACATCGTCGCCGACGCCGAGTTTCGACCACAACGCCTCCAGCGACTTCGTCACCGCGCCCGGCTGCTTGCGCTGCGCGAGGTCGGCGACCACCTTGGAGAGCTTGGCATAAGGCTTGGCGCCGCGCGCCTCGGCGTGCTCGCGGGATTCCAGCACCAGGAACGCGCCGGCGGAGCCAAGCGCGAATCCGCTGTTGTTCTCGCGGGCCCAGACCGGCGCGAACTCGCCGGTCAGGTTGAAGTCGCCGAATTCAAACAGGACGAGCAGGTCGAGGCGTTCGCCATTGTAGGCGCCGCCAACCAGCGCAATGTCGCTCTGGCCGGCCTCGATGCGCGCCAGCGCAATCCGCGCCGCGTCGATGCTGGAGGCTTCCTCACCCATGAAAGTGCGCGAGGTGCCGCGGACGCCATGAACGATCGCGATATTGCCGGCGAGCAGGTTGGAGAGCTGCGCCAGGAACAGCGTCGGACGCAGTTCGCTCATCAGGCGCTCGTTGAGGAAGCCGGGGCTGAAGTTGCCGCGCGCGTCGGCGTTCAGGATCGCCGTATCGACCGCGAGGTCGCGCTCGCCGCCGCCAGCCGCGACGATCATGTCCATGCGGGACAGGATTTCCTGATTGCCTTTGACGCCGGCCGAATCCAGCGCTAGCCCCGCGGCATAGGTGCCGATGCGCTGCCAGGCTTCCATCTGGCGCTGGTCGCCCTTCTTCGGGATCTGCGCGTCGAAGCTGACGGGGGCGAGCGGATGGACGATGTAGGGCGCGAACCGCTTGTCGTCGATGTTGATGCGCTTGGCGTTGAGCGCATCCCAATGCGCATCCGGTCCTTCGCCGAGCGACGACAGGACGCCAATGCCGGTGATCCAGACTTCCTTCCGCTCAGTCATGCGTCAGTGCCTGCTGCGGAAAGCCGATCTTCTTGGCCATCGCGTCCATGTGCACGCGCAGATCGGGATGGGGGAAGGGGATGTGGCGGAACGTCAGATCGGCGCTGCATTTCAATTCCTTGCCTACCCGAACCTTGGCCGACGTCACCGCAAAGCCCGAACCTTCATGCTCGACCTTGGCCTCGATCGTCAGCAACTCGCCCGGGTTGACGAAGCCGCGCATCTTGGCTTCCTTGATCATCGCGAGAAAGGGCATCCGCTCGAACTTCATCAGGCCGAGCAGCAGCCAGCCGGACGACTGCGCCATCGCTTCCGTCAGGAGCACGCCAGGCATGATCGGATAGCCCGGGAAATGGCCTTCGAAGATCGTGCTGGTCTGCGGAACGTCAGCCTCCACCACGATCGTCTTGTCGCCGATGTTGAGGTCGACGATGCGATCGATGAGCGTGAAATATTCGAGCTGCATGGGGCGCCCGGTTACGAGCCCGACGCCGTGCCCGTGCCTGCGTTCTTGGCCGCGACCAGTTCGTCGATGCGGTCAGCGAGGTTCTTCAGCACGAAGTACTGCTCGGTCGTGGCCTTGCCGTCGTTGACTTCCTGGGTCCACTTCTCGAGTGGCATCTTGATCCCGAACGCCTTGTCGATCGCAAAGGCGATGTCGAGGAAGTCGAGGCTGTCGATCCCCAGATCGTCGATGGCATGGCTTTCCGGCTTGATCGTGTCGCGCGGGATATCGCAAGTCTCGGCGATAATGTTGGCGATCTGCTCGAATGTGGAAGACATCACTAAGCCTTTGATATATTGGCGGTAAATTCCGGGACGGTCGGGAGGTGGCGGGCGGCGTTGTCCCGAAATGCCCTGTTCCCCCGGGCGGACTCGAGTGCCCGTATATCGGAGCGGGGCCGCGAGTTCAATGGAGCTTGGCCTTGTCTGTGGAGCCGCTTTGCTAGGCAGCAGATACCGCTGCGGTTCCAGCGCTAGCCCCTCGGCATCACTGAAATCCGTGCGCAGTCACGCCGGCCCATCAGGACGCAATCCTGGGTTTTGCGCAGGTCGGCGATGCTCACGGCCAACCAGATGCCGATTGCGGTTAGCGCCACCGTGAAAGCGAAGGCCGCGATATTGGCCAGCATGCGCTGGCGGAAGTCATCGGGCTGCTCGCGCGGGCGCTCGTAACGGGAAAGGTCCTGGGCGACTTGCCCGGGCTTTCCCGCCTCAAGCGGTTGCTCGTGGCGGGCGGGCGGATGGGCGGAGGTGCGCGGTCGGAATTTGAGCACCACGTGCTCGCCGTCCGAGCTGATAGGCCGCTGGGTTTTCACTGCCGTCCGTCCGCAGAAGTTGTGATCCTGTTTAGCACGCCGTGCGCGCCTCTCACGTAAAATATTGGTGCGCGTTCTCGCAACGTGACCCCGCGGCACTTCATGGAACTGATGGTGGGGCGATGGGCGCAAGGCATCGCGGCGATGTGTGCGATGCACCCTCGCGCGCGACGTGGGGGATCCTCCGTTCACAGCTCGTCGAGACGGGAGACCGAGGAATTCAATCCCTGGTGGCGCCGTGCCATAGTGGAACCGGCCCTCGATGGTTTCCGTCGGCAGCAATAGGGAGTTGAACCATGGCAAATACGCGTGAGCCGATTCTCAAGCCGGTTACGATCATGTCCCTGCGCCCGACTCAGATGACGGTCGGCATGAGGGAGGTGAAGGAGAAGCGCCAGCGTTGGCGCGAGCACAAGTCGGCGAAGAAGCGCGCCGAAATGCTGGGCCAGCACATGATCCCGGTGGTGCTCGGGCCCGATGAGCGCCACTACGTCGTCGACCATCACCATCTCGCCCGCGCGCTGCACGATGAGGGCGTCAAGGATGTGCTTGTCACCGTGATCGGCGATCTCACCATGGTCCAGCGCGATGCGTTCTGGGGCGTGATGGACAACAAGCGCTGGGTCTATCCCTACGACGCCAAGGGTGATCGCAGGCATTTTCGCGATCTGCCGAAATCGGTGGTCGACCTGAAGGACGATCCGTTCCGCAGCCTCGCCGGCGAACTGCGCCGTGCAGGCGGTTTTGCCAAGGATACTACGCCATTCAGTGAGTTCCTGTGGGCGGATTTCCTGCGTCGCCAGGTGGCGCGCAAGCTCGTGGAAGCTGATTTCGACACGGCAATGGAGAAGGCGCTCGCCGCGGCGAAGAGCAAGGACGCGATCTACCTGCCGGGCTGGTGCGGACCAGCCTCGGACGATTAGCGGCCTGTCGGCGGCCGCGGTGGCGTGCCGTGTTCGTCCGAATCGCCGTTGCCGCCCAGTGCGCGATGCAGGAAGCGCTCGGTGCGGCGGCCGACGGTCAGGAGCACGAGCGCGATAACCAGGACTGTCGCGACGATCCGCCACTCTCCGGCTCCGGAGACGATCCCGATACAAGCGGCCAAAAAGGCGCAGGCGGCGCTCGTCAATCCACGGACGCGGAAGTGTTCTGTCTCATGGACGATGACGCCGGCGCCGAGAAAGCCGATGCCGGTCAGAATGCCCTGGATCACACGGCTGGTCGCGTCGGTGATCCTGCCGACCTCGGTGAACTGCACGGCGACCACCACGACTGCCGCGGTGGACAGTCCGACGATGCCGAGCGTCTTCAAGCCGATCGGCTTGCCTTGCAGGTCGCGGTTGAGGCCGATCAGTCCGCCCGCCAGCGTGGCGACGCCAAGACGCAGGATGATGTCGCTCCATTCAAGCACGCGGCATACCTCGGCGGCCGGCTATTTCGGCAGCCGTCCCATCATGTAGAACTCGTCGTTCGGGCGCATCGCGGTGAAGTTGGCCATCCGGTTCGACAGCGCAAAGAACGCGGCGATCGCCGCGATGTCCCAGATGTCGTCATCGCTGAACCCGTGCGCTTTGAGCGCGCCGAAATCGGCTTCCGAGATCGTGCTCGCCTCGCGGCTCACCTTCATCGCGAAATCGAGCATGGCGCGTTGGCGCGGCGTGATGTCGGCCTTGCGATAGTTGACGGCGATCTGATCGGCGATCAGCGGATTCTTGGCACGGATGCGCAGGATCGCGCCATGCGCGATCACGCAGTAGTGGCACTGGTTGGCGGCGCTCGTTGCCACCACGATCATTTCCCGCTCGGCCTTGGAGAGGCCGCTGTCCTTCTCCATCAACGCGTCGTGATAGGCAAAGAAGGCGCGAAACTCGTCGGGGCGATAGGCGAACGCCAGGAAGACGTTCGGCACGAAGCCGGATTTCTCCTGCACGGCGAGGATACGTTCGCGGATATCCTCGGGCAGTTTATCGAGGGGAGGCACGGGAAAGCGTGTTGCGATCGGCTCAGTCATAGGCAGGTTCCGGCTCAAGGCGGTAAGGCTTGGCCGGAACCATAGTCGATGACGGCGCGAGCGCAAGCGCTCGGCCGCAAGACGCTCAGCGCAATGGCTTCTTCAGGAGCGAGAAGCGGTCGGGATCGAGTCCCATCGAAGGCTGCAGCATCGGCGCATCCAGCGTGGTGGTGCGCGCGGCGGGCCGCTCGCTGATCGCGGGGTCGTTGGGCACGTCGCGGTGCGAGGTCGCGCCGCGCCAGCGCTCCAGGACGGCCGAGACGAAATGCATGTCGTGGCCGGCGGCAACCGACGGCACGGTCGCGATGGTGGCTTCGCTGCGCGGAAGCTGATGCGGCGGCACCTCCTTGAAGCGCAGCCGCGTCGGCAACGCCACGCCTTCGCCGAACGCCAGCACCTCGCGGGTGCCGAGCGAGGGCACGAACGACAACAGATTGGCCGCGGCGTCGGAAACCGCCGAGCGCAACAGCGCCTGGTCGCGGTCGTTGGCGAGCCGCATCGTGAACAGCGTGTTGCACTGGGAGATGATGGTGGCATCCAGCTCGGCCGGACGCTGGGTGACGAGGCCGAGATAGACGCCGTATTTGCGGCCTTCCTTGGCGATACGGGATACGGCCTTGCGGGTCGGGCCGAAGCCGATATTGCGGTCGGCGGACGCGTAGCGGTGCGCCTCCTCGCAGACGAACAATAGCGGCGAGACGCCGTCGCTCCACAGCCCGAAATCGAATGCCATCCGGCAGAGCACGCTCACGACGGAATCGATGACCTCGGCCGGGAAGCCGGCGAGCTGCATCACCGTCATCGGCTTGCCGTTGGCGGGCAGGCGGAACAGGTGGCTGATGACCTCCGCCATCGTGTCGCCGCCGACATTGGCGTTGTCGAACATGAAGGCGTAGCGGGGATCGTTGCGGACGGTCTCGATGCGCGAGATCAGCTTGTGATAGATGATGCGCGAGGAGCGGTTCTCAAGCTTGCCCATGCGCTCGTCGATCAGCGCGATCAGGTCGACCAGACGATAAGGCACCGGCGTGTCGACGGTGTAGCCGATCTGCTTGGGATCGATGCGCTTCAATCCGATGCGGTCGGCGTTCTGGTACTGGGTGTAGATACCCTTCGCCATCGGGATGACTTCGGCAAGGATGTCGAGTTCTTCCGGCACGCCGGGGCGGCCGCCGAACAGCACGTCGACGATCTCTTCGAAGTTGAACAGCCAGAACGGCAGTTTCAGGTTGCGCGGGTTGAGCACCTGGGCACGCTCGCCGAAGCAGCGGCCGTATTCGTTGTGCACGTCGAGCAGGAAGATGCGCAGGTTCGGCCGCGACTTCAGGATCTCGTTGAGCAGCAGCGACACGCCGGTGGACTTGCCGACGCCGGTCGAACCGAGCACGGCGAAGTGCTTGGACAGCATTTCCTCGATATCGACATACGCGGTGACCGAACGATCCTGCTGCAGGGTACCGACATTGATCTGGTCGGAGCCGCTCGGCGCATAGATCGTACGTAGCTCCTCTGCGTTGATCAGGTCGACGGTGTCGCCGATGGTCGGGTAGTTGGTGACGCCGCGCTGGAATTTGGGACGGTCGCCGCCGAGAATTTCGCCGAGCAGGTCGACGGAAGCGGTTGCGATATAATTGTCGGACGTCGGCAAGTCCTCGCAACTCACCTCCGTGATCATGGCGACGATCACGGAAGACGCACTCCGGATGCTGACGAAGCGACCGACGGTCGCGCGCACTTCCGAAAATGGCATCTGGCTGGTTGCCAGGAGTCCGACGCGGGCTTGCGAGCCGCGCACCGAAATCACACGTCCAAAGGATGTCACAGTTCCGGACCCGGGATATTGCGAGATTGAGCAGGGCTCCCACTATGGGAAGCGGGGCTGGACAAAGGGTTAAACCGAAGCGGCTCCAGTTTTGCTAAATCCACACCATCCGGGTGAGGATTTGCTTCGCAAGTTAGAGGCTGGCGGAGCAAGTTGCGCGGGAAACCAGGGTTTTCTCGCCAAAACCTGACCCGACCCCTCGCTGGTTCCGATTAACGATCGATTTACCACTTCGGTAGAGCGCGATACCGCTGGCTGCGCCGTCAACCATTCGACCCGCACGCGGCGGGGTCGCGAAAGGATGATCACGCCGGAGGCGGGGGGTGGGTGCTGGCAAGATGGTCAAGACCTGCTTTCAGGAATGATTTGACGGCGTCCGTTGCACCGGATGCTTCGTCCGACACCAGGTCGAAATGCGCGGACCATACGACCCTGCTGCTGTGGTCCGGGGCGTCCTCGATGCGGAACTCGCCGACATAGTTGCGGATCGGCATCGCGGTTGCCTCCATCCTGTAGCGATAGAAGCGCTCATTCGGCGCGAATTCGATCAGCCGTTCGGTCTGTCGCTTGCCGTCGTGCGTCTCGGCAACCCGCGTGCAGCCCTCGTGGTCTCCTTCGCTTTCCACCCTCGTCAGCATCGGGTGCCATCGGCCCACCGAGCCGAAAGAACCGATCTCCCGCCAGAGGTCTGTCGATTTCTCGCCGATCGGCACGGATACGATGATTTGCGGCATGCGTCAGTTTCCCCGTCATTCTGCTTGCCTCGTGGCGCAAACTATTTCGCGGCGCAGCAGTTCCGGGGGAACATCTGAAAAAAGCGGAGACGCGTCGCCTAGAGGCCAGGGATGTCGTGGTGCCCGCGTCCTCATGCCCCTGAAAAATTCATCCAGCGCGCCGCTGGCGCCGTCGCGCTCCTTCGCAAAAGAGGCTAGTGAATCCGAACCGTGACGGACGAGTCGTTCGCTGGCGTGGTCCTCTTGTCAGTTTGGAGACGTCAATGCAGCCGGAGCCGATCTACGACCTTGCTCATCTCGGCCACATGGAACTGCTGACGCCAAAGCCGGAGGAGAGCCTGAAATTCTTCGTCGACGTCATGGGCATGACGGTCAGCGGGCAAAAGGGCGAGTCGGTCTATCTGCGCGGCTGGGACGATTACGAACGCTATTCGCTGAAGCTGACAGGGGCGAAGACTTCAGGCATGGGTCACATGGCGCTGCGCGCTCGCAGCCCGCAGGCGCTGGAGCGTCGTGTCGCCGCGCTCAAGGACTCCGGCTTCGATCCTGGCTGGATCGATGGCGATATGGGGCAGGGGCCGGCTTTCCGCTGCCGCGATCCTGACGGCCATCTCATCGAACTCTACTACGAGACCGAATGGTACCAAGCGCCACCGGAACTCAAGCCGGCGCTGAAGAAGCAGGCGCAGCGCTTTCCCGCACGCGGCGTCAATGTGCGTCGGCTCGACCATCTCAATTGCCTCGCCGTCGACATCAGGGCGAATCGCCTGTTCTTCGAGAATTACCTTGGCTGTCGGCTCACCGAGCAGATCGTGCTCAACGATGGTACGGAAGCGGCGATGTGGATGACGATGTCGAACAAGAGTTACGACTTCGCCCACACTCGCGACCACTACGGCAAGCCCGGCCGCTTCCACCATGTCACCTATGCGCTCGACAGTCGCGAAGAGATCTTGCGCGCGGCCGATATCTTCCTGGAGAACGGCGTCCATATATTGAGACCGGCCCACACAAGCACGCAATCCAGCAGACCTTCTTCCTTTACGTCTTTGAGCCCGGCGGCAATCGCGTCGAGGTCGCCAACGCCGGCGCCCGCTTGATCCTGGCGCCGGACTGGAAGCCGATCGTCTGGACCGAGGAGGAGCGCAAGAAGGGCCAGGCGTGGGGATTGAAGACGATCGAGACCTTCCACACTCACGGCACGCCGCCGATTGGCGAATGAGTGTGAATCCGCGCCAAAGCCAGGAATAACCGATGGCACCGCGCATCGACTTTACCAGCGAAGAGTTCTTCCGCGATCCTGCGACCGCTGTTGCGGCGCTGCGCGCCAGCGCGCCTGTGGTTGCCACGCGATTTCCGATCGTGGGCAAAGTCTGGGTCACCACGACCTATGAGACCACCGCACAGATGCTGAAGGATTCCTCCACCTTCACGCTGCGCAGGGAGGACGGGGCGCTCGCGGGGCTTCAGTGGTGGATGCCGAAATCCATCGCAACGATCGCCGACAGTATGTTGACCAAGGACGAGCCGGATCACAGCCGCTTGCGCGGCATCGTCGATGAGGCGTTCCGCCGTCGCGCCGTGCTCGAGATGGAGCCGCACATCCGGGCGATCGCGGACGGCCTTGCGGACGAACTGTTCGCATCCGGTAGTCCCGCCGATCTGGTACAGCGCTATGCGCGCATCCTGCCGCTCTCCGTCATCTGCGAGCTCCTCGGCCTGCCGGCGGCCGACCGGCCGAAATTCATCGGCTGGGCGAAATGCGATGGGGCAGATTGCCAGCGCCTTCGGCTTCCTGCGCATGCTGTTCATCCTGAGGAAGATGGGGCGCTACCTGGAGGAACGCCTGCAGGCCGCGCGCAAAGAAGGCGGTGAGGGGCTCATTGCCGAACTGGTGCAGGTCGAAAGGGAAGGCGGCCGCATCACGCCGGACGAAATGGTCTCGATGATGATTCTGTTGCTCAGCGCCGGCTCCGAAACCACGACGCATCTGATCAGCGGATCGGTGTTCGAGCTGCTGAAGAACCCCGAAACGCGCAACTGGCTCGAGGCCGACTGGAACCGCGCTGCGCTGGCGGTCGAGGAATTCCTGCGCTTCGTCTCCCCGGTGCAATTCTCGAAGCCACGCTATGTGCGGCGCGATGTCGAGCTCGGCGGCGTCGCCCTGAAGAAGAACGATCGGGTGATGGCCATGATCGTGGCCGCCAATTTCGATCCCGCATCGCACCCACAACCCGAGCAAATGGACCTCGAGCGGCGGCCGAACCGCCACATCTCCTTCGGCACGGGCATCCATTTCTGCCTCGGTCACCAGCTCGCGCGGATCGAGGCGATCTGCGCGCTGAAAGCGCTGTTCACCCGCTGGCCAAAGCTTCAGCTTGCGGTTCAGCCGTCGGAGATCCATTGGCGACGCCGGCCCGGGATACGGATGATCGAGAAGCTGCCTGTGGTGCCGAATGCGTGAGCGGCGCAGCGTATCGAGACCATGCTAGCCTGTGCGACCGTCCGCCGGGGTCGAAGTCGCGAGGAGGCGGTTCTTGGTAGACATCTGGGCAAGGAAATCGACAGCCGACCTGCTGCAGGAGGCGGCAGGGGTGGAAGGAGACGCGCGGGCCTCGCCGCTGCGGCGCACGCTGTCGGCACTCAATCTCGTCGCGCTCGGCATCGGCGCCATCATCGGCGCGGGCATCTTCGTTCTGACCGGACACGCAGCGGCCGCGAATGCAGGACCTGCGGTGACGCTTTCCTTCGCGTTCGGCGCGATCGCCTGCGCTTTCGCGGGCCTCTGCTATGCGGAAATGTCGTCGACCGTCCCGGTCTGCGGCAGTGCCTATACCTTTGCGTATGCGACGCTGGGCGAATTCGTGGCCTGGATCATCGGCTGGGACCTGATCCTTGAATATGCCGTCGGCGCGGTGGCGGTCTCGATCGGATGGTCCGGCTATGCCGTGAGCTTCGCCAGGGATTTTGGCCTCACGATACCGCCGGAGTTCGCCTCCGCGCCGCTGAGCTATGACGCGGCCACGCATGCATGGTCGTCGACAGGCGCGATCTTCAACGTGCCGGCGATGCTCATCATCGTCTTCATCACGGCGCTGCTGGTTGCGGGGATCAGGGAATCGGCGCGGTTCAACAACTTCATCGTCGCGGTGAAGCTGGTCGTCATCCTGCTCTTCATCGCCTGCACGGTCTCCTCGTTCACGACCGCGAACTGGGTCACCGCGAGCAATCCCGAAGGCGCCTTCATTCCGCCGAATGCGGGCGTCGGCGTCTACGGCTGGTCCGGCGTGTTCCGCGGCGCGGCCGTGGTGTTCTTTGCCTATATCGGTTTCGACGCGGTCTCGACCACGGCGCAGGAGGCGAAGTCGCCGGAGCGCGACATGCCGATCGGCATTCTCGGCTCGCTCGTGATCTGCACGGTGCTCTATGTCGCCGTCGGCTTGGTGCTGACGGGCATCGTGCCGTACGACCGGCTGAACGTTCCCGACCCGATTGCGGTCGGAATCGATGCGGCCGGCGTCGGCTGGTTGTCGCCGATCATCAAGCTCGGCATCCTCTTCGGCTTGACCTCGGTGATACTGGTGATGCTGCTGGCGCAACCCCGGATCTTCCGCGCGATGGCGTATGATGGATTGCTGCCGCCGGCGATCGCAAACATCCATCCGCGTTTCCGGACGCCTCATGTCGCCACCATCGGTTCCGGCATTGTCGTTGCCCTTCTCGGCGGGTTGCTGCCGATCGGGCTGGTGGGCGAGCTCGTCAGCATCGGCACGCTGTTCGCGTTTGCCGTGGTCTCGATCGGCACAATGGTGCTGCGCATCGTCGATCCGGACCTGCCGCGTCCGTTCCGGGCGCCGGCGATCTGGCTGGTGGGGCCGGCCGCGGCCGCAACCTCGCTCTTCCTGATGCTCAGCCTGCCGATGGACACCTGGATCCGGCTCGCGGTGTGGCTCGTGATCGGCCTAGTGATCTATGCCGCCTATGGCCGCACGCATAGCCGTCTGCGCGCGAGCGATCGGGGCTGACGCGGCGGAACGATTCGGCCCGGAGCAAATTCATCCAAGGCATCGTCCACGCCCGATCGAAATATGCCGGACAGCGCTGCGTCGGCGACATGAAGCTGTGGCGATTTTGCAGATGTGAAGGCGTGTGCTTAGCGTTCGGTGATAGCCTGAGATCGATCAACGAGAGCGGCAAGGGGAAGCGTCAATGAGCGAGCAAACAACCGCCAACCGCGAACGACGACCATCTCGCCGGCATTTTCTGCAAACAGGCGCGGCGGTCGCGGGCGGGGGCGTGCTCGGCGCGACGCCAGGCATGGCGGACACCAGCAACCTTCCGCCCAGCATTCCCGAATGGATGAAGGCGCCGGGCGCACCGATGGGCGATCAGCCCTACGGCACGCCGTCGGTCTATGAGAAGGGCGTCGTCAAGAACATCTCCAAGACGCTGCCGCAGTACATTTCCGCCTCCGGCCGCACGCCGCTGCAGGAGCTTGACGGCATCATCACGCCGAACGGGCTGTTCTACGAGCGCCATCACGGCGGTGTGCCCACCATCGATCCGGCGCAGCACAGGTTGATGCTGCATGGCCTGGTCGATCGCCCGCTGATCTTCACGATGGACGATATCCGCCGCTTCCCGTCGCAGTCGCGGATCCATTTCATCGAGTGCTCCGGCAATCCCGTCTACACCAAGCCCTATGGCAAGACGGCGTCCGACCTCGTCGGCCTCGTGAGCTGCGCCGAATGGACGGGCGTGATGCTGAAGGATGTCCTCAACGAAGCTGGCCTGCAGAAGGAAGCGAAGTGGCTGGTCGCCGAAGGCGCGGATGCGGCGGCGATGACGCGCTCGATCCCGATCGAGAAATGCCTCGACGATGCCATGCTGGTCTACAGCCAGAACGGCGAGCGGCTGCGTCCACAGCAGGGCTATCCGCTGCGCCTCTTGCTGCCGGGCTTCGAAGGCAACATGAACATCAAATGGCTGCGCCGGCTGAAGGCCGTGGCCGAGCCTGTTTATTCGCGCGAGGAGACCTCGAAATATACCGACCTGATGCCCGACGGCACGGCGCGCGAGTTCACCTTCTACATGGAGGCGAAGTCGATCATCCTGCGTCCCTCGGGCGGACAGAAACTGAACGGCACCGGCTTCTACGAGATATCAGGGATCGCCTGGAGCGGGCACGGCAAGATCAAGCGCGTCGAAGTCTCCGTTGACGACGGCAAGAGCTGGCAGGCGGCCCAACTTCAGGAGCCGGTGCTGACCCGCGCGCTCACCCGCTTCCGCGTGCCATGGCAGTGGGACGGCAATCCCGCCGTGATCCAGAGCCGTGCGATCGACGAGACTGATTATGTGCAGCCGACGCTTGCCGAACTGCTCGCGGTTCGCGGCGTCAATCATTTCTACCACAACAACGCGATCTGGCCGTGGCGCATCGCCGCGAATGGGGAGGTGAGCAATGCGCTGGCCTAGTTCGCACATCGCGCTGCTCGCCGCCGTGATTGCTGGGCTCGCTGTCGCCGCGCACGCCGAAGAGAGCTTTCATATCGGGCGGGCGGCAACGCCGGCGGAGATCACGGGCTGGGACATCGACATCGGCCATGACGGATCGAACCTGCCGCCGGGCAGCGGCAACGTCGAGCGCGGCCGCGTGGTCTTCAGTGAACAATGCGCGGCCTGCCACGGCGCCGACGGGCAGGGCGGTGTCGGCGATCGCCTGGTCGGCGGACAGGGCACGCTCGCGAGCGCAAAGCCGGTGCGTACCGTCGGCAGCTACTGGCCCTATGCGCCGACGCTGTTCGACTATATCCGCCGCGCCATGCCGCAGAACGCGCCGCAGTCGCTGAGCGATGAGGATGTCTATGCGGTCTCCGCCTACATCCTCAATCTCAACGGCCTCGTTCCGGCGGACGCCGTGCTCGACGCCAAGACGCTCGCCGCCATCAAGATGCCCAATCGCGACAGGTTCGTCTCCGACCCGCGGCCGGACGTGCGCTAGCTCTACGGCAGCCGTAGCCGAACGGCACGGAAACCGGTGGCCGTGCGGATCATGCCGGCACTGAGCAGCCGCCATATTGCCGCGCCGAAGCCGATCCTCGATGCCGTGCCGAGCGGCGCTTCCGCTCGCGTCGTGGTCGAGAGCGCGTATCGGGCCGCATCCATCGCCGGCTTCTCGATCCAGCGATAGGTGAGTGCGGCGACGGGAACGACGAGGACCACGGAGAGAACGAGCGCGGCCACCAGCGCCTGCGCTGGCGTTCCCAGGACCACCAGCTTGTCGTCATTGTGCCAGACCACCAGTTCGAGGTGGAGCTTGTGGCCGAGGAAGGAGGCGGCGCTGCGCATGATCTGGAAGATGAAGGTGTGGATCATGTAGATCGAATAGGACCACAGCCCGAGCTTCTGCAGCGCAGGCGAGCGCAGTATCGCCGAGATCCAGCCTTGATCGAACGAGAACACGCAGATCACGACCGCGGCGAGCAGCGGAAACAGATATTGCGGTCCGCCTGATGGCGTAACCAGCACGAACACAGCAACCACCATCGCGCACGAGACCTCCAATATGTTCGGCATGTCGAGCCGGCCGTTGGAATAGAGGCGGAAGTCATAGACCAGGCATCCCGCGAAGAAGGAGAACATCGCGCGCAGCATGCCCCAATCGCTGGAGACGAACAGCGTGCCTGGCGAGCGTTCGTAGAGCTGCATTCCGGCCGCAAGGCAGAGGCCGAGGAAGATCTCGCGCCGACGGCGGGGGAACAGCACGACGATGACCGCGAACAGCATCGAGACGTAGAACTCGACCGCCGCGCTCCAGGCTGGGCCGTTCCAGGTCAGGCCCCCATGCAGGTTGAAGGACTGCAGGAACAGGATGTTGGTGACGGCTTCATAGAGCGTGTGCCCGGCGCCGAACGGTACCGAATCCAGCGCGAACGAACCGTCGGTGCGCATGAACACGATCTTGCTCACCTCGATCATCACAAACAGCGCCAGCATCACCATATGCAACGGCCAGAGCCGCGCGAACCGCATCGCCATGAAGCGGACGCCATCGCCGGCATGGTTAAGGCGCTGGCCATAGGCGTGACAGAGCACGAAGCCGGACAGGGCAAAGAACATGTCGACGCAGAATTGCAGGTTCACGAACGGCTGGGTGCCCTTCAGCGCATGGTAAATGGGGATGTGGAAGAGCACCACGAGCAGCGCGCAGATGCCGCGCATTGCATCAAGTGCCTCAAACCGACCCGCGCCCGAAGATGTCTGTCCCGCCATGATACGCCTCTTTCGCCGGCTGTACGTTTGGCATGTCGTTGAGCAAGGCGGAGGCCAGTGGTGATGGCGGAGCGGCGGGTGATCGGGGTTCTGCAAGGTTTGGTAAATCGGCGGGCTTCGACGCTCGCAAAACGAGGACACGGTGTCGTCACTGCGAAAGCAGGGACCCATAACCACAGGGAGGTGTTGTGGCGCGAGCGAGCGGTTGCAGCGAAGCACACCACATAGGCCTGTGGTTGATGGGGTGGACGGCCCCCTACGGCATCAGTTGTGCCAGAATGAGGTTGTCGAAATCTCAAACGAGGGAGCCGTCCGTGACGCAGATTATCCGCATTGGAATGGATACGTCGAAG
>NZ_JBVAPG010000260.1:0-7501 GCF_055413685.1 Bradyrhizobium sp. LeoA1Lang
TCTTCTGCAAGCTCAAGGAATTCAAGCGCATCGCGCTGCGCGCAGACAAGACAGATCAAAGCTTCGCAGCCATGATCCATCTGACCGCTGCCGTGATAAACTCCCGATGAATCCCAACAGACCCTAGTTCATGATATCGGCGCCAGTGTATAGTTCGACGCAAGAGCTGGCTCCGGTTGTTTGGACAGCGCCCCGCGGAATTTAAGTGGATTCCTGCCAGGTTGGGCCTTGCGATTTTGATGCAGCGGAGGGAGGGCGAAGCCCGACCGGAACTGCATCAAAATCGTAGCGACGATCATGCCGCCGCGGCGATGGTCTGCGCTCCAAAATAAGCCTCATCCAGCGTTCGCTCGTCAAGCGACGAATAAGGCCCGCCGCCGTTACAGAAGGCCAGGTATCTGGAGATCGACGCGCGCGCCTCGGGCACGCTGTTGTAGGCATGCAGATAGACGTGCTCGTATTCGATCATTCGCCAGAGCCGCTCGACCAACACGTTGTCGCGCTTGGCATCCATGCTGATGACGATCTTGGCGTCCAGCAGCACGACTGGTGAAGTCGGGGCCGGTGAACTGGCCTGATCCGTGTTGTCGCGACGACGCTTCGCATCGCGCTGAGATCTCCGGCGTGCCGTCTCGCGCCAATGCCTCCTCGAGCGCTTTGCAAAACGCCGCCTTCATCGTGATCGAGACCTAATGGGCCAGCACCCGCCGGCTGAACACGTCGACGACGGCTGCCAGGTAGACGAAGCCGCGCTGCGTCGGGACGATGCGATCAAGACTTTCTCTTCCAATCCGCCTCCGCTGCCGATCGATGAGGGCGCCGAGGCCAACCAGTTCCTGCAATGGCTGTGTGGGGACAATTCGGGATGCTGGCGCGGCGCCCGGAATTTCGAACGTTGATCTTGCCGATCGGCAAGGGATTGCACGTGGCGCATCGAATGCTTGGTTAGGGTATGATCGTCACCTCGGCGAGATTTGCGTTCGGTCCGTCGGCCGAGACCGTATGTCCTCTGATTCTTCGGTTGACGATGGTGATCTGGGCTGGAGCCAACAAAGTCATGTCGGGCAGATCCGCGATCACCCGGTTCTGGAACGCCAGGTAGAGATCGCGGCGTTTGGCGGGGTCCTGTTCGACCGCAGCCTGTTCGAGCAGACTGTCGGTCTCAGGGCTCGCATAGTGAGAACCGTTCGAGAATGGGAGGTCCTTGCGGAAATTGCGTGACCAGTAGGTACGTTGGACGCCGACCGATGGGTCGAACATGTTGTTGCTGCGAGCAATCGCAAACGCAAAGTCCCGATCGGTATAGATCCTTCGCACATAGGTCGCGAAATCCTGCACGCGAACGGAGGCGGTGATGCCGACCTCTGCCAGCGCCCGGGCTACGCATTCGGCGGTCCGCTGGTAACCGTCGCCGGCAGGCACGAAGTCGAGTTCGACCGCGAAGCGCCTGCCGCTGGAATCGCGCTTGAGGCCGGCTGCATCGAGCCAGCGCTCCGCCTCGCCATGATTGAGTTCCGGGACGACCAGCCGCTCGGCACCGTACGGTCGCAGGTCCGGACTGATCGGCCCGAGCGCCATTTTGGCGTATCCGTTCCATGCCGCGGCGACGAGATCGGAACGATCGATGGCATGTGCGATACCGCGACGAACACGATAGTCACCCAGAATCGGATGGTCGAGATTAAACTCCAGACGGACGATCTGGTTGGTGTATTCGTAACCCTTCGTCTCGAACAAGAGATTTGGTGCGCGCGACAGTTGCTCGAGTGCCGTGACCGGCACCGGCGTCTGCGGCGCGATATCGATCGAGCCGTCTCCAATTGCAGCCACGCGCGCCTGCGGGTCACGGATGAAGCGAATGGACATGCCGATCACGAACGGCTGCGGTGCGCCCCAATAGGCGGGATTGCGCTCCAGCTTCACGTGGCTTCCTTTGATCCATTCCCGAAAGATGTAGGGACCGGTCCCGATCGGCGAAGCTTCGTTGGCGCTGGCGGACGGCGCAAGGTCCTTGTAGCGATGCGACGGCAGCATTGGTGATTCCGCACCTGCAAGCGCATGGATCAGCGCGGGCGCGGGCTGCGACAGACGGATGACCGCGGTCAGCGGATCTGGCGTTTGTACTTCCGTCACGCTCGCAAAGGTCGATCGGCCTCGCGGATGGAATTGCTTCAAGAGCATGATCGAGGCGGCAACATCGGTCGAGGTGAAGGGCTCGCCGTCGTGCCACTGTACGTTCGGGCGAAGGCCAGCGCCAGGCCCGAGGAATCCGATCGCCATTCTGTCGCAAGTTGCGGGACGGGATTGAGCTCGAAATCATAGGACAGGAGGCCTTCGTTGATCTTGCCAGACACGAGCATGGTCGGATCGGCACTGTTCGTGAGCGCGACCAACGTCGTTGGCTCGGGATCGACCAGCAAGGTGACGATGCCAGCCTGCATTGGTCGTATATCGGTGGTTGGCTGGGGATCATCGGCCATGATCATTCATTCCCGGCACAGGCGATCTCCAGAATGAACTCTGATATTCTCTGGCGTCAATCCTTCGGTAATGCAGCAGGGCGAGAGGCGCGAGCCAGCGGATCAAGGTCTGAGCCGGAAGGGGGGCGGGCGTGGAAAAAGGCAGCGCGATGTTCTCAAGAGACACGCCGATCGACGCTTTCGCGAGTTCCCTGCCTGCCGCGATAGAAAGCGCGATCGCCCGGCCGTTGCAACCGGTCCAGGCAAGGGCGTCCGGACCGATCCGGTGGAACCGCGGAAAGCGATCCGGAGTCATTCGATCCGCCCGTTCCAAAGAAATTCGATCCTCAGGCCTTGCGTCTGCGGCCATATCCTTTCCAGCCGTGCCGAGATCAGCGCTCTCAGCCGCGACGGCCGATTGATCGGATTGACGAGGGCGCCGCCGCTGATCAGGCGATGATCGGAATCGTATCTGGCGAAGTGAAGGTCCCCACGGGTGTCTGACATCGCCAGGCGAGATGGCAGGACGGATTGGCGAACGGACTCGGAAAGCGGTTCGGTCGCGGCGAGCCAGGAGGTTATGGGCACGATCTCGTGTGCGAGCTCTGGCAACAGCGCCTTCGCGAAGCGGTCTGTGTAGGCGTTGGTAGCCACGATCAGGCTCTTCGCGCGGACGTCTCCATAAGGGGTCGTCGCCCGCCAGAAGTCGGTCCCGCGCTCGAACGAAAACGCCGGGGTCTGCGCATAAATGCGTCCGCCGGAATCCGACACGGCTCTTGCCATTGCACGCGCGAGCGCCAGTGGATTGACGCTTCCGCCGGTCGCGCTGAGAAGTCCGCCAAACCACATCACGGATCCAAGGGCGCGCGCGGTCTGTCCACAGTCCAGCACCTCCATTTTGGCGCCCCACTTCCGCCACTGCGCCGCCCGCCGCTCAATCAGCGCCATCCGTCCGGGCGTGTGGGCGGGCTGAAGCCAGCCGGTCTGCTCGGCCTGGCGGCCGAGCCTCAAGGTGCGCGCCAACTCGAACAGGTCATCGGCACAATCGCGCAGCAGGGCCACGAAACGTTCGCCACCCGCACCATATGTCCGGACGATGTCGTCTGGGTCAGGGCGCGTGAGCGTTGGAATCACTAGGCCGCTATTGCGACCGGACGCACCCGCGCCGACGTCCCGGGCTTCGAGGATCGTCGTCTCAACACCGTGCTGGGCAGCATCAGGGCAGCAGACAGCCCGGTAAAGCCACCTCCTATGATCAGCACATCGGTCTTTGTGGCACCGGCGAGCATCGGGAAATCCGCGGCCGGCGACGTCACGGCTTCCCACAGCGGCCGCGTGCAGCCGGCAGGTGCGCGCGGCGCGACAGCGCGCGCCGGCGGGCTTATGCCGTCAATCGAAGCCATACGTGGCATCCGAGGTTTGGCTGTGCTCTTGCCGCAACGAGGCGCCACAGGCGGGAAATGCCAGTTGGCGATAACTGCCATCCCAATAGAGCAAGGGCTCGATCTCGTCGCGGACCGTGATCCCCGCCATTTCAGCCAGACACAGAAGATGGGTGCCGTGCTCGACCGTGCGTACCAGCCTGCAAATCATGTTGGCCTGCGCCTCCCGGAGATAGGGCAGGCGCACGACCGCGTGCGATGGCAGCGGGCCGCCGGTCTCGTAGGCAGACCAGCTTCCGGCCAGGAAGCGAATTTCGCTCGCGGGCGGCGTTGAAAAGGCCCGGCTCACCGTCTCCTGGGTCCGCGACAACACGTTGACGCATACCATGCCGCTCTCGAGCATTGGCGCGCAGAAGGAGGATTGGCGATGGACGCCGAAACACAGAGTCGGAGGCTCCACGGTCAGGGAGACCAGCGAGGATATAGTAATTCCAAAACGCTTGCCGCGCAGTTCCGTTGAAAGAACGCTGACGGTTGCGGCGACACGGCGCATGGCGTTTCGGAAGTCGTCAGGCATGATCCGGCTCCCGCATCGGGTCCTGCAACTCGCTAGTCCGGCCTCGGAGGTGAATCCGCTTGATCGCCGCGAGGTCGGAGAGCAACACGATCGCTGCGGAAACGGCTTGATCATCAACCACGACAGCGGCCGATTCCAGGCCAGCCACATCCCGTTCATGGTGGAGCAGGGACCGGATGGCGGCTGGCGGTTGCGCGGGCTAGGTTGCACGCCGGCACGGTGCGCTATTGATCGTGGATGAAATCCAGACCGGCTGCGGACGAACCGGTCCTTTCTTCAGCTTTGAGCGAGCCGGCCTCTATCCCGACGTCGTTTGCCTGGCGAAGTCGATCGGCGGCTTGGGGTTGCCGATGGCGCTCGTCCTGATGCGACCTGAGCACGACATCTGGGAGCCCGGACAGCACAACGGAACCTTCCGCGGCAACAACCTGGCGTTCGTGGCCGGGGCGCAGGCGCTGCGACTGTGGCGCGAGCCAGAGTTCGGGCGCGCGATCGCGCGCAAGGGCGAGCTGATGCGCGAGCGGCTGCAGGAAATAGCTCTGGCGACCCGCGGCGAGGTGCGAGGGCTCGGTATGCTGCAAGGCGTGGCTTGGAAGGATCGCGAGTTTGCGCGGAGCGTCGCGCGCCGCGCGCTCGCCAATGGCGTCATTGTCGAAACCTGCGGCGCGTGGGACCAAGTCCTGAAGATCATGCCGCCGCTCACCATACCGGAACAGGCTCTTTGCGACGGCTTGGACAGGATCCTGCGTGCGGCATTGGACGAAATCGAAGCCACTCAGCTCGATGTCGCAGTCTGAATCCCTTTTTCCTCGATGCCGCAATCCAGCCCACCGGAGCCTGTTCAGATGCCCAACCTCGCGGTTCAAGAGCCCGCCGAAACCAAGGCCGCCAGCGCACTTATGACGGGAGCGTCGTTCCTCGATAGCCTGCGCGACGATCGCAGCGTCTTCATCTATGGTGAGCCCGTTCGAGACGTCACGAGCCACCGAGCGTTCCGTAACGCAGCGCGCTCGCTGGCGCATCTCTATGACGCCCTGCACGACCCTCACACCGCCGACGTTATGCTGACCAGGAGTCCTGAGGGATTCCGCACGCACCGGTATTTCACCTCGTGCTATTCGTCCGACGATCTGTTCAAGGCGCGTGGAGCGCTTGCGCAGTGGGCACGCATGACCTTCGGATTCATGGGCCGCACGCCGGATTACAAGGCCGGCTTCGTCGCGACGCTTGGCTCGTTCTCAGAGTTCTACAATCCGTTCGAAGCCAACGCTTTGCGCTGGTATCGAACGGCTGCCGAGAGGGCGCTGTTTTTCAACCACGTGATCGTGAACCCGCCCGTCGATCGCAACCGCCCCGTGCACGAGGCAGAGGACGTTTTCGTCCACGTCGTGCGGGAACGAGATGACGGAATCATCGTCCGCGGCGCGAAAATGGTGGGGACCAGCGCGGCGCTGTCGAATGCGACGCATTGCGGTCGAGCCACTTCAGCCAGCTCTGGTACCTTTCGCGGATTCATGTCAGGTGAAAAGCCGTAAGCGCATTCGTTGTTGAATTTCAGTTTTTGAGCTGCTTCCTGCGCCGAAGCATCACCGGGGTGACCGGCCCCTGCCGATTTCCTCCACGTAGCGTTAGAGTTTGGCCTTCTGAAGGACGGACAGATGAAGCGAGCGAGGTTTACGGAAGAGCAGATTATCGGCGTGCTGCGCCGAGCATGAGGCGGGTGCGAAGACCGCCGATCTTGCGCGGAAGCGCGGAGTCTCGGAAGCTGTACAATTGGAAGGCAAAGTTCGGGGGCATGGACGTCTCTGAGGCTAAGCGGCTGCGCCAGCTTGAGGACGAGAACGCCAAGTTGAAGAAGCTGCTGGCCGAGCAGATGCTGGATGCCGCGGCGCTGCGCGAGCTTCTGTCAAAAAATGTATGGTCCGCCCCGTCCGTGCAAGGGTTCGTAACAGCAAAAATGACGCTTCCAGTTGCATAAATGTATCCGGCCTCTCGCGAGTGGACTGCTGTTGCAGCCAGGCCATGATGAGATCCGCGCACGCCGTTCCCAATAAATGGTTCGGGCACGAAGCCCGCTTTTTTGCACAGGGCTTACGGCATGTTGATCCACTGTTTCGTCATCACTGTTCCCGAGCCTTGCAATCGAAGCCAGAAGCGTCAGGAGAAAGCAGGACCTCTGCGTTCGTAGAGAGCTCCAGGCTTGTTCAAGACCACCCAGACAATGCGGGCCATCTTGGCGGCTAGAGCGACAACGGCCTTGTTCGGATGCATCCGAGCCTGGAGCCCGTCGAGCCAGCTTCCTAGGCGATCGCGCGTCCGGTCCAAATGCCGGAAGCAGGATCGCGCGCCATGCACTAAAAGCTTTCTCACATAACGGTTGCCGCGTTTGCTGACGCCAAGCAACGTCTGTTTTCCGCCGGTCGAGTATTGCCTGGGCACTAACCCCAGCCAGGCAGCACGGTCGCGGGCCTTGCGAAACTGCAGCCCATCACCGATCGCGGCAAGTACAGCGGTCGCACCCAATGCGCCGATACCAGGGATTGTCATCAGCCGGCGTGTGACTTCCTCTCGATCGGCGACCGCTTCGATCTCCTGTGTCACTTCGCGGATCCGTTCTTCGAGGCGGCGGAGATCAGCGAAGAGATCGCCCAGCAGGCGACGCATCACTGGCGACAAATCGTTTCCTTCGTCATTCAAAGCGCGCGGCAACTCGAGCTTGAATATTCCGGCACCCTGACGCAAAGGTACGCCGTACTCGAGGCAGAAAGCCCGCATCTGATTGATCAGGCGTGTCCTCGAGCCGACCATCTGCTCACGGATTCGATGCAGCGCTTGAAGATCGGCTTGGTCCTCCTCCTTCACGGCGACGAAGCGCATTGTCGGTCGCGTCGCGGCCTCAGCGATCGCCTCGGCGTCGATGATATCGTTCTTGTTTGACTTCACGTAGGGCTTCACGAATGGTGCCGTCGCGAACTTGGTTGGAATTTGTCCGTCGCGAGTCTCCGGTGAACGGATGATATCTGCTCAGGCGGCAAGATCAACCGGCTGAGCAATGGGCTTGCTGGCGAGGGTCTGCCAGCCGT
>NZ_JBVAPG010000261.1:0-7403 GCF_055413685.1 Bradyrhizobium sp. LeoA1Lang
GCAATGGCTGGCTCGACCTGCAAAACCAGCATCTCGCCCTGAACGGGCACGAGATACGGGTCGATGGGCGGTCCTACGCCGAGCGCGGGATCGACGTCGTGCCGACCACCCATATCGGCGTCGCGGCTAAGGCCATCCAGCGCCGGGCGGAGCGCGAGGGACGCGATCCCAACCTCGAACGGCTGCGTGTCTTCGACGAGAACCGGGCCGAGACGTTGAGGCGCATCCAGCGCCGTCCGGAGATCGTGCTCGACATGATTTCGCGGGAAAAGAGCGTGTTCGATGAGCGGGACGTCGGCAAGCTGCTGCATCGCTATGTCGACGATGCCGGAACCTTCCAGCACTTGATGGCGCGGGTGCTGCAAAGCCCCGATGCGCTCCGACTGGAAAGAGAGTCTGTCGAGTTCGCCACGGGCGCACGGGCCCCCGCGAAATACACGACACGCGAGCTGATCCGGCTCGAAGCGGAGATGGCACGGCGCGCGGTCCACCTCTCGGGCAGGGCGGATTTCACGGTAAAGCCGCCGGCCATCGCGGCCGTGTCCGCGGGGCACACCAGCCTCTCGGCCGAGCAGCGTTCCGCCATCGCGCATCTGGCGTCCGGAGAGAGGATCGCGGCGGTTGTCGGCCGTGCTGGGGCGGGCAAGACCACGATGATGCGGGCCGCACGCGAAGTGTGGGAGGCCGCAGGCTATCGCGTGGTTGGCGGCGCCTTGGCAGGCAAAGCAGCTGAGGGATTGGAGAAGGAGGCGGGCATCGAATCCCGCACGCTGGCCTCCTGGGAATTGCGTTGGAAGAACGGTCGGGACGGCCTCAATGACAGAACGGTTTTTGTCCTGGACGAGGCCGGCATGGTCGCGTCGCGGCAGATGGCGCTGTTCGTCGAAACAGCGTCAAAGGCAGGCGCGAAGCTCGTCCTGGTCGGCGATCCCGAGCAGCTCCAACCGATCGAAGCGGGGGCGGCGTTCCGCGCGATCGTCGAGCGCATCGGCTATGCCGAACTCGAAACGATCTATCGCCAGCGCCAGCAGTGGATGCGCGACGCCTCGCTCGATCTTGCCCGGGGCCGGACGGCGCAGGCCCTGTCCGCCTATGGTCACCATGGACGTCTGTTCGGCTCGGAGTTGAAGGCGCAGGCGATCGACAATCTGATCGCCGATTGGAATCGCGATTACGATCCATCCAAATCGACTTTGATTCTCGCGCATCTGCGCCGCGACGTCCGTGCGCTGAACGAAATGGCGCGGGCTAGACTCGTCGAGCGCGCTCTGGTCGAAGCGGGACATGCGTTCCGGACCGAGGACGGCGAGCGCCGGTTTGCGCCGGGCGACCAGATCGTCTTCCTGAAGAATGAGGGCTCGCTCGGCGTCAAGAACGGCATGATCGGCAAGGTCGTGGAAGCCGAGCCGGCGCGCCTGGTCGCCGAGATCGGTGAGGGCGAGGGCCGCCGCCGCGTCGAGGTCGATCAGCGCTTCTATCGCAATATCGACCACGGCTATGCGACGACCGTGCATAAGGCGCAGGGAGCGACGGTCGACCGGGTCAAGGTGCTGGCAACGCTGTCCCTGGACAAGCACCTGAGCTATGTCGCGCTGACCCGTCATCGCGAGGATGTGGCGCTCTACTACGGCCGGCGTTCGTTCCAGAAGGCCGGCGGCCTGACCCCGATCCTGTCGCAGCGCCGGGCGAAGGAAACCACCCTCGATTACGAACGCGGCAGCCTCTATCGCGACGCGCTGCGCTTTGCCGCGAACCGCGGACTGCACATCGTCAAAGTGGCGCGCACACTCGTGAACGACCGCCTGCGCTGGACGGTTCGCCAGAAGCAGCGCCTAGCCGACGTCGGCCGTCGGCTGCGCGCGCTCGGCGAAAAACTCGGCCTCGTCGATGGCCGCAAACCCATCATCAGCACCGCACACAAGGAGGCGAAGCCCATGGTCGCCGGCGTGACGACGTTCCCCAAATCCGTCATCGACACGGTCGAGGACAGGATCCTCGCCGACCCCGCCATCAAGAAACAGTGGGAGGATGTGTCCACCCGCTTCCGCCTCGTCTTTGCCGATCCCGAGCGCGCGTTCCGCGCGGCGAGCTTCGACGCCATGCTGAAGGACCCAGCCGCTGCAAGCTCGACACTCGCGCGTCTCGCCTGGAGCCCGGAATCCTTCGGGGCGCTGCGCGGAAAGATCGGTCTGCTGGCGGGCAAGGCTGACAAACAGGAGCGCGAGCGCGCGGAGGCCAATGTGCCGGCGCTCAAGCGCGACATCGAGCGTTACTTACGTCTTCGGACCGAAGCCGAGCACAAGCATGAAGCCGAGGAACGCGCGACCCGACAGCGTGTCGCGATCAACATCCCCGCTCTGTCGCGCGACGCGCGTCGCGTGCTCGAGCGCGTGCGCGATGCCATCGACCGCAACGACCTGCCGAGTGCGCTCGAATTCGCACTCGCGGACAGAATGGTGAAAGCGGAAATCGACGGTTTCAACAAGGCGGTCGCCGAGCGCTTTGGCGATCGCACCTTCCTGCCGAACGCGGCCAACGAAGCGAAGGGGCAGGCCTTCGAGAAGGTGGCCGCCGGCATGGATCCGGCGCGGCGCGAGCAGCTGAAAGAAGCCTGGCCCGCCATGCGCGCGGCACAGCAGCTCGCAGCAGGGGAGCGCACCGCGCAGGCCCTCAAACAGGCCGAGGCGCAGCGTCTGACCCAGAGCCAGGAACAGACCCTGAAATGACCATCCGACGTTTCCCTCTTGTGATCCTGGCGGTTGGCGCCGGCCTCATTGCCGCCGTGGCGGGCGCCGGCTGGTGCGCCGGACTGCGCATCAACCTGACGCCAAGCTACCCGCGGGGCCTGTGGCGGATCGAGCCGCTGGATCGTGAGGCCGCCGTCGGCGATCTCGTCTTTATCTGTCCGCCAGCCACGGCTGAGTTCGAACGCGCGTTCGCGCGCGGTTACATCCGGCGCGGACTTTGCGCCGGCGGCTTAAGCCCGCTCATCAAGACCGTCGCCGCCATCGGCGGCCAGCAGGTCGATGTGGCTGATCAGGTTTCGATCGACGGCCGTCCGCTCCCCGATTCCGATGTCCGGCACACCGATGCCGCCGGCCGTCCTCTCGCGCCGTTTGCCGGCGGCGTCATTCCCGCCGGCGAGCTCTTTCTCCACTCCGACTTCGCAGGCTCCTATGATTCCCGCTACTTTGGCCCGATCCCGTCATCGGGCATTCTCGGCCTCGCCCGGCCCGTCTTCACCTTTGGCCCATAGCTCCTGGCGCGGCGCGGCGATGGCCGTCGCCGCGGCCGCCGTCGGGGCTGCTGCCTGGTGCGGTCACGCGCTCGCCCTGCCGCTCGCCTGCGCCTTCCCGGCGCTGTGGGCGTTCGCGCCGTCGAGGGTGATCTCAGCGGCGGTGAGCGCGGCCTATTTCCTTGCGGCATCGCGCGGGCTGCCGCAGGGCGTCGTCAATTTCTACGGCACGGATTTCGGCGTCGGCATCGCCTTGTGGATCGGCGCGGCGGCGATCTTCGCCCTTGTCCACGCCGTGCTGTGGCAAAGGCGGCCGGGATGGGGGAGGGCGCTTTGGTTTGGGCTCGGGACGGTCTTGATGAGCGTGCCGCCTTTCGGGGTCGTCGGATGGGCGCAGCCGATCACCGCGGCCGGGGTTCTGTTTCCCGGATGGGGATGGTGGGGACTGGCGGCAACTGTGGTGATGCTGCTCACCATGACAACCGGCGCATGGCCTGCCGCGGCGATCGTCGCGGCCGGCTTCTGGGCCTGGTCGGCGGCGCACTGGATCGCGCCGGCCCAAGCAGACGGATGGGCCGGTCTCGATACCAAGCTTGGGCGCGGGCTCGGCCGGGCCCCGGACCTTGAGCAATCCCAGGCGCTTCTCCAGAGCGTGCGCGAAGCGAGCGCAGCCGGAGCGCGGGTTGTCGTGCTTCCCGAGAGTGCGGCCGGGCTGTGGACACCGACTACGAGCGGCTTCTGGATGGACGGCCTTCGCGGCACCGACATCACGGTGATCGTCGGTGCCGCGATCGTCGATCGCCAAGGCTATGACAACACCATGATGGAGATCAGCGCCGGTCGCGCGCGCCGGCTCTATGGCGAGCGCATGCCGGTACCAATCTCGATGTGGCAGCCCTGGCTCGCATGGACGGGGCAGGGCGGAGGCGCCAGGGCCACCTTCTTCGGCAACCCCGTCGTGGAGGCCGCCGGCCGGCGCGTCGCGCCGCTGATCTGTTACGAGCAGTTGCTCGTCTGGCCCGTCCTGCAGTCGATGCTCCACTCGCCCGACGTGCTTGTCGCGATCGGCAACGATTGGTGGACCACCGGCACCGGCATCCTCCCGATTCAAAGAGCGGGCACCCAAGCCTGGGCGCGCCTGTTTGGGCTGCCGCTCGTGCTCTCGTTCAACACCTGAAGGGGTTCATCATGATCGATGCCGCCACCATCCATCAATGTGCCGATCCGGGTCTGAAGCCTGCGATCGTCGAGAAATTCATCAGCGCGGTCGGATCGCCCGATCCGCTCGCCGTCACCATCCGCGCTGGAAACCGCGTCATCCTTGTGACACCGCCCAAGACGCCAGATGATGCCATGGAATTGGTCCGCCGTTACGTCGGCCAAGCCATGCGCTCCCTTGGCGCGGATGGCGTCGCGGGCCTGCTTACCATTGTGACGACCTCGCCCCTTATCAGGGTGGGCGCCAGTACCTTCTCGGCATAGAGCGTGAAGAACTCGCCATTGATGGGACTATCAGTGACCCAGGGGGCGCTGATCCGGTCGTGACGCAGCGCCGCGATGAAGGTCATGGTCTTCCAATGGCCGAAAAGTGCAGATGCTTGGAGGCGCTGCCCGCAGGGCCCCCAGCCGCGCAACGGCGCCATGTTGATTTTGATCCAGGTCTCGTCGATAAACACCAGGCGCGAAGCTTCAATCCTGCCTTGATGTGCCTTCCAGCGGGTCCGTTTACGGGCGACGTCGAGACGATCTTGTTCGGTGGGACGGATCGTTTTTTTGAAGCTAAGCCCCTCGGCGTGAACAAAAGTCCACACCGCCCACACGTTAGTCTTGATCCCGCGTGCGGCCAGTTCCCGTGTCAGCTTGCGCAAGGAGAATGGCCCCGAGCGAATGCGCTCGCGCAGCCAATCGGCATTGGCATCTGACAGAACCCGCTTCTTGTGGCCGCCGATCTTGCATGGCGACAGGCCCCCGGTATCCCGCCTCAGATTCTTTTTGCAATCGAACGAACCGTCTCGCCCGCGTCAGCGCGCCAAAGCTCGTTCGCGAATATCTTCCGAATAGGGTCGCGTCATCCATACTGGCCCCCGTGCTCGAGCATGGAGTTTGAATCAGAGATCAGCCCTCCTGGGAATCTTGAGGGTTCTGTGAGGTCGCGGGGTAAAGGCCAGCCGCGCGCGCGGTGGCGCGTGCGACCTCATAGAAGCCGGATTGAACGAAGCCGCGGAGTTGTGGGCGCTATGGCGATAGTGCAGCTGGTGCGCCTGCGGGGAAGGCGCGCCTGTGGTCGCCGCGCGTCGGCGCGACGTTCCTCGGATGTGAGGGGCCCGATTGATCGGGCCAAGGGCGCGATGCCGCGAGCGATTTGCTGTGCTGGGATGCGCGGCCGAACGATTGGCAGGATGTTCGGTGACGAACGCGGCCACGGCGACATCGGACGTTGCCACCGAGAAGGTGATCACGGAAGGGGTCGATGGTGCAGGTGCTGGTCATGACGTGTCACAACGAAACGGATGGTCGCGCGCGCAGGCTCGCGGGACGACGTCGATGCGCCGCATGGTGCCGCCGCAATGTGGGCAGGCGGGGATCTCGCATTTGACGAGGGGATCGCCGCCGGCTTGTTGATCAGCCGGAGCGTTGCGGACAGCAAGGAGTTGACGGCAAAGGGCGATTTTATCATTGCGTCCGCCATTGGCGAGGAAGCCATAGTGGCGGATGCGGTGGAAGCCGTCCGGCAGGGCGTGCAGGAGAAAGCGACGAATGAACTCACCGGCATCAAGCGTCATCACCTTGGCTTTGCGATTTTGCCGATAGTCCTTCCAGGAAAAGCTCACCTTGCCATCGGCTAGTGAGATCAGCCGACTGTTGGCGATGGCGACGCGATGCGTATAGCGGCCGAGATAAGCCAGCACCTGTTCGGGCCCGCCGAATGGCGGCTTGGCGTAGACGACCCAGTCGGTCCGTCGAAGCTGATCAAGCCGCTTGGTGAACGCGGCGGGATCGGCGAGATGGGCGAGATCACCAAAAAAGCCCAACTGGCCAGCGGCGAAGGCAGCTTGCAGCTCTTGCAGAAACAGGCGGCGGAGCCGAGAGAGCACGCGGACCGGCAGGAAGAAGCCGGGCCGGCAAGCGACCCAGCGTGTGCCGTCGGGCGAAGGTCCACCACCAGGCACGACACAATGGACATGCGGATGGTGTTGCAGGGTCTGGCCCCAGGTATGGAGGACGGCAGTCACGCCGAGCTGGGCGCCGAGGTGCTTGGGGTCGGCCGCGATGGTGGCGAGCGTCTCGGCGGCGCAGCGGAACAGGATGGCATAGACGACGACCTTGTTCTGGAAGGCGATCTCTCCGGCTGGGGCTGGCAAGGTGAAGACGACGTGGAAATACGGTACGGGAAGGAGGTCGGCTTGCCGTTCGGCGAGCCATTGCGCGCGTGCCGCGCCCTGGCACTTCGGGCAATGCCGATTACGACAGGAGTTGTAGGCGATGCGTGTCGCACCGCAGTCGTCGCATTGCTCGACATGGCCGCCGAGCGCTGCTGTCCGGCACGCGGTGATGGCGCCCATCACGCGCCGCTCGACGCGACCGAGATGACCGGCATACGCCTGTCGAAAAGCTTCGCCGTGGCGGCGGAAGATGTCCGCCACCTCCAAAGCCGGACCCATGATGCCCGATCAGCCGGGTGGAACGATCTCCAATCGCAGCCGGTCAAGCGGACTCGGGGTCTGGCTGATCGTTTTGGTCGCAACCTGGGCGTAGCGTGCCGTGCTTTGCAGGCTGGCATGGCCGAGCAGCACCTGGATGACACGAATGTCGGCGCCGTTCTCCAGAAGATGGGTCGCAAAACTGTGCCGTAGCGTGTGCACCGTCACGCGCTTGTTCAGACCGGCTGCGATGTGGGCCGAGCGGCAGGCCGCGTGCAGCACGGTCGCATCAAGCGGCCGCTCACTGTCGCGGCCGGGAAATAGCCAGCGTGTCGGTCGGGTTAGCCGCCAATAGGCCCTGAGAATCTTCAGAAGCTGCGGCGAGAGCATGACGTAACGGTGGGAATGTCAGATATTTTGTGTAAGAGACTTCTGTGAAGGGTGAATTGCAGTCGTTTGTTTTATCAGCCGGACATTGGTGTCGATCCCATGGTGGCTAACAGTGGCCGGGCAGCAAGCTCTGTCAA
>NZ_JBVAPG010000262.1:0-7276 GCF_055413685.1 Bradyrhizobium sp. LeoA1Lang
TGCGGCCCTTCAAGCTCACCACAATCCCATGACGATCAAGCCCGTTGCCCATGTCACAAGGGCCGCGTAACATTCATTCTGGCAACGTCGGCCCGACGTAGTTCAACACCGATCGGGACATCCCCTCATTCCATTCGAGGTGGAAACTTGCCTTTGCCTCCGCGCTGCTTGCCAAGCGACACTAGAGCATGATGTTTTTATACGGAAACATATCCTGAGTTTTTGAGATAGTTGGCGCACTCCTGGCTTGAGAAGAGATCGAGGAGTTCGCCGACCTTTCGCCAGGTTGCCTCGACATCGCGAGGCTCCGCGGCTCGCATCAGGTGTTTGAGTTTGGCGAAGACCTGTTCGATCGGATTGAGGTCGGGACTGTAGGGCGGCAGGAAGAGCATATGCGCTCCCTGGCGCGGATGGCGTTGCGGGCGAGCTTGCCTTTGTGACCGCCGAGATTGTCGAGAATGACGACCTCGCCCTTTGCCAGGGTGGGCGCCAATATCTTCTCGACATAGAGGGTGAAGAGTTCGCCATTGATAGGACCGTCGATAGTGCAAGGTGCGCTGATCCTATCGTGGCGCAGCGCGGCGATGAAGGTCATGGTCTTCCAATGGCCGAAAGGCGCCGATGCTTGGAGACGCTGTCCGCGCGGCCCCCAGCCGCGTAGCGGCGCCATGTTCGTTTTGATCCAGGTCTCATCGATGAAGACCAAGCGCGAGGCGTCAATCCTGCCTTGATGAGCCTTCCAGCGTGCCCGTTTACGGGCGATATCGGGGCGATCCTGTTCGGCCGGATGGATCGTTTTTTTTGAAGCTCAGCCCCTCAGCGTGAACAAAAGCCCACACCGCCCGCACGTCTGTCTTGATGCCACGCTCAGCCAGCTCCCTCGTCAGCTTCCGCAAGGTGAACGGTCCCGAGCAAATGCGCTTGCGCAGCCAGTCGGCGTTGGCGCCGGACAGAATCGGCTTCTTGTGACCACCGATCTTGCCGGGCGAAACGCCTCCGGTCTCTCGCCTCAGATTCTTCCACTTCGTCACACAGGACGGACTGATCTGAAGCGCCGCTGCAATCGAGCGAACGGTCTCGCCAGCATCAGCTCGCCTAAGCGCCAGTTCGCGGATGTCTTCCGAATAGGGTCGCGTCATCCATGCTGGCCCCGGTCCCCAGCATGGAGTTTGAATCAGAAATGCCTCCAATTGGGAATCCCGATTCCGCCAAAAAACAACATGCTCTAGGCGGCACAATCGTCCATAGGCGGCGCGGTCGGTGGGATAAACCAGGAGCGACATGCCATCCGCAAGATCAAAGCGGCAGCCAACGACAAGGCGCACACCGGTGACTTTGGCCGCTTCATGCGCTCGTACAATCCCTGCGAGGCTATTTACGATCTACAATTGCAAGCGCCTCTATTCCGAGGTTGGCAGCATGAGCGAAGAGGTCCTCGCAGGAAGATGCGCCACGCAGCAATAAGAAGTGCGACGTAACCTGGAGTTCGGCGTAGCGGGGGGCGGTCGGTCATCTGAAGACCCCATGCAAGAACCAACGGTGGGATCCCGTCTCTGAATTTTCGCCGTCGCTTGCCCGAAAAATCCAGTAGGGTTCGCCGGAATCGTCTTCGACGCGGAAATAGTCGCGCACGGCGATCATCTCGGGATCGCGCGTCCACCATTCGCCGTAAACTCGGTCCGGGCCATCAGCTCGCCGAACGCGCCTCCGGACGCCACGCCATGTGAAGGATACGGGGGGATGATCGAGTAACAGCGCAACAGTCTCGATGGGCTCAGGCGACATAAACAGCCGAGCCGGGCGCGGCCATTCGCTTGTCCACGTCGCGCCACCCTCAGGCGACATTGGCACGACGCGCTTTACCGATCGCTCCGGAACGTCGCTTGCAACGGGCGTCGCACGATAGAGAGCGCGGTCGCCCGCGCGGTTAGTCAGAATGTCGACCAGGTCGGAGACATCCGGAGGGGTATCGTCGATAAGCGAGGAGATTGTCTGCTTGGCCTCCATTGGCTCGGCAATCGTCGCTGTGATCGACATCAGTTCGATGCAAAGCCCGGCTCGATGGTTTCGATCTTGTCGCAAAGGAGGCGGGTCAATCGCTTTGCATCGCGCACAGGCGTAGCAGTCGCGACGCGCACAGCTTGGGCGCGGGTATCTACCCCGATAAGCAGATAATCTCAGTGTACGGCGGCATGTCTCAAAGGGCCCGAGGCCGGCCTCTACCGTCACCGTCGCGATGTCGGCTTTCAGGGGCACAGCGAACGTCAGACGTGGGGCGGATCGAAAAATTTTGCACGGCAGAGCGTCCTTCAGCTCGTTGCGCAAGCTCGCATTCATCAGCGAAACGACTGGGCGGCTCCGCCGAGCGGGAAAGTCCGCTCTGAGACAGCGCATCATGAAGAACTTGAGCTAATTCGAGGCTACGAGGCTAAGTCCCTTAGCGATGCCGAAACATGTAGGCGATAATCCGGATCGATGCCGACCAGATGCGCGTCGAACGTCGCGTGATGAATTTTGGACAGCGGAATGCCATTAGGCACAACGGGCTGCCCGAACTGCTCGTCCTTGTCGGCGACGATGTTGGCGGCGTCGAGGGGGAGCGGCTCGGATAAACCAGACAACGCGCAACGACCGTTGTAGGTCGTTATGACAGCCATGCGGAATGACGCTTGGTGACGCCGTTGCTTGACTGCACGAAGTGCGTAACGCCGCCGCGTGGCGCGACCGGTAAGCGGGGAACCAAATCCCGCGAATGAACTTGGGGTATAGAGGTCGTGTTCAGCCGCACCGCCATGTACGATCGGCAAACCTGGCCGCCTGAGCGCTCCCCCACTAGCCAAGAGCAGGGAGGTAACGGTGCCATGGACGAGATCGAAGCAAGGACCATCGGCAAGGTGATGTGGCGGTTGCTGCCCTTCCTGTTCGTCTGCTACTTCGTCGCGTACCTCGACCGGGTGAACGTCGGTTTCGCCAAACTACAGATGAACTCGGCGCTCGGCCTGTCGGAGGCGGCATACGGCTTTGGCGCGGGCCTGTTCTTCATCTCCTACTTTCTGTTCGAAGTACCATCCAACCTCGCGCTGGACAGGTTCGGCGCACGGCTCTGGATCGCTCGCATCATGTTAAGCTGGGGCGTTATCTCTGCTCTGTTCGCCTTCATCGCCCCGATCTCAGCGGCGACCGGGATCACGACCGAATGGGTGTTCTACATCCTCCGTTTCCTGCTCGGTCTCGCCGAGGCGGGTTTCTTTCCCGGGATCATTTTCTACCTGACACTGTGGTTCCCGTCGGTCTACCGGGCCCGGGTTGTCTCGCTGTTCATGCTGGCCATCCCGTTCTCGTCGATTGCGGGCGGACCGATCTCCGGGGCTCTGCTCAACATCTCCGGGGCCGGACTCGATGGCTGGCAATGGCTCTTCATCCTCGAAGCCTTGCCGTCGATCCTAATGGCCTTCGGGGTCATCTTTTACCTGACCGACCGGCCGGCGCTCGCGGCGTGGCTCGCCAAAGACGAGAGGGGCTGGCTCGAACGACGGCTGGAGACCGAGAGGCAGCACAAGGTGGCGGTCGAGCACGTAGGCATCGTCAAGGCGCTCACCGACCTCCGCATCCTCGCCTGCGCGTTCGTCTACTTCTGTCTGAACGCGGCGAGCTATGGTGTGGCGTTCTTCCTTCCGACGATCATCAAGAACTTTGGCGTGAGCAACTTCCAGACCGGCCTGCTGTCTGCGGTGCCCTTCTTGTTTGGCGCCGTCGGGATGGTCCTGCTGGGCCGCAACTCCGACCGCACATTGAAGCGTCGGGAGCACGTTTGCTTTGCCATGTTCCTCGCCGCGGTCGGCCTTGCGGGCGCGGGCCTCGTCTCCGCGCCGGCGCTGGTGCTTGGCTTGCTCTGCCTGAGCCAGATCGGCGTCTCCGCAACGCCGCCACTGCTGTGGCCAATACCGAGCGCCTTCCTGACGGGCACTTCGGCTGCGGCCGGGATCGCCGCGATCAATGCGCTCGGCAATCTGTCCGGCTTCGCCGGACCGTTCCTCATGGGCTACCTCAAAGACGCGACCGGCAACTTCACGGCCGGGCTGCTGGTCCTGGGCGGCTGCGCTCTAATCGGCAGCATTGTGGCCCTGAAGCTAAGGGTCAATCCGCAGATGGAGGTCACCGGCGCTGCGCCGGGTGCGTCGGCGCCGGCTCGCTGAGAGGACCAGCCTGTCGATGAGCGGGATTGCTCGACACGAAACGTAAACCCCGGCTTCAGCTCTACGGCCGTTAGGTGATCGTGGACCTCACACAGCCGCCTGCACATGTTCGAATGCCGCAGCGCGCATCAGTGTGTCAGAAGCATCAACGGTCATCACCGCGGTTTGCGGACCAGGAGAGGGAGGGACCGCCACCGTGTACTGGCAAGCAAACAGCAAGGCTCCGATGCCGCACTGCACGCCAAACTTGGCGCTCTATCCACCTATGCGGAAAACCGCCTGCCGCCGGCCCTTCAAACACCGCGGGTTTTCCGGTGTTTTAAATGGTTTTCGTTACATACGAGCGTGTATGATCGTCTTCGTCACTGGGGGCAAAGGGGACGCCCTCTTAGCTTGCATGAGACTAGTTAGCTTTGCCGTCGCGGCGGCAAGCACTGTGCTCCTCGGATGCAGGGCCGCGCTCGTCACGCTAAGGCCGACGAACCCTCAAGATCCAATCTGTCCTGCTAACCCCGGCAGCTAAATGCCCAACATCATCCGAGCGGCATTGGCGTATCCGCCGCGACCGAAACATCGAGATTCGGCCGCAACGAAGTGGGCCGAAGGCCCCAAGGAGAAGCACCCAGCAGGTTAGGATCACCGCGGCGACACTGAGGGATCTGGCCACGACAAGACTTTCGCGTGCGAGCTGACCACGGACACGGGTATCCGCACCTTTTCCGTCACCAGAAGGTGAAATTCTTGTCCGCGTGGGACGAGTGCGCAAGCTCCCGCTGCCCAAGAGTTTGACCTCGGCCCATAGGCTCACGCACGGAAAGAAGGAAGCGGATCGCGATCGCACTCCGGGTACTCAAAAAACTGCGGCGTGGCCCGGATCAGCGCCTCGACATCAAGGAAGGGGAGCCACAGGCACTTCGCGAACGGCAGCACCTCCTCAAGCTTGCCGGGACGAGACCAGTTTCGCGCCGAGGCGCGGCGGTGATGTGCCGTTCCCCACCTTCCCGTTCATCACCCAGTTAGTCGATCGGATTCCCACCGATCTGCCCTCGGCGATCGGATAGACGATCAGCTTAGCCATCGGCCGCGGTTGTACCTGCAGCGGCTTCATTCAATCAGTGGGCCTGGATTAAGCTGCGCGCACTATTAAGCGCCGGGGGTCGACGAAGTCGGGCCAGCCTCTGAGCACGATAGCCTACGCTTGCGGGTACCGCGATTACACCAGTTTCGCCCGTGCATTCCGCCAACGGTTCGGTCACGCACCCGGCGTTCATGTGCAGGGCGACGACGTCAACGTGGTGCGTGGCGTAACGCCCGCAAGGGCGCGTTAGACCCACGACGCCGCCCGCGCGGTCGCCTATCTGTGATGGCACGCTGCCGACAGCTGCGTCGCGAGATTTGTCGTCAGCGTGAACCGTCGGCAGATTCCATTCTGCTCAGTTCACGTCCCCGTGCGCAATCATTTGTCTAGGAGTAGCAATGCAAAACATCGTTGGGTTGGTGGCGTTGATCGTCATTGCCGCGTTATTGGCCTGGTCTGGCTTCCGCGCCTGGCGTGTTAGAAACCGCATCGTCAAATGGGGCGGCGCAGGTCTGTCGGGGCTGCTGTCCGTTGCGGTGTTGTCCGCCAGCGCGCTCAGGTTGCTCGGGATGATCAAGCAGCACAGCCGCTCGGCGCCCATCCCCGATATCAAGGTTGCGGGTACGCCGGAACTCATTGCGCGTGGCAAGGATATGGCCGACGGTCTTTGTGGCGCCTGCCATTCACACACTGGCACGCTCACCGGCGGCTACGATCTCGCGGTCGAACTCCAGGTTCCAATCGGTTCCTTCGCGGCTGCAAATCTTACTCCGGCCGGGCCATTGAAGCACTGGTCCGACGGCGAGATCTTCCGCGCCATTCGTAACGGCGTTGACGCGGAGGGCCGGTGGCTGACATTGATGTCCTACGTCAGGGCCGGCCGACTGAGCGACGACGACATCAAGGCTGTGATCGCGTACATTCGTAGTGTACCGGCGGCAGGAAATCCGACGCCAAATCCACCCGATCACATGAATATGCTCGGCCTTGCCATGCTCGGTGCTGGCATGCTGCCAAGCGATCCGCTGCGCCGGGCGAGATCCGTGTGCTGCGGAAGGCGGTGGAGCGCAATTCCCGATAGCAGCATCGCGCACGCAGCCGCCGAACCCGTGCGAAAACATGAAAGCCAGATGTTGTTCAACCACTCGGTTCGGGTGTTTGTGTTCGGAGCGATGAAAGGAATCCGTCAGAAGCTAAAATTCGAGGACGAGCTGCTCTACGTCTCCGCGTTGTTTCATGACTTGCATGACGCTCCGTGGAGCAGTTGAGCCATCGAGCTGGCGCGACAGGGCACGGTGCAATCCGAATTACAAATCTCGGTACTATTTAATGAGCCGGATGAGCACATTGCTTCCGCGGAAGAAATGGAGCGGGCGAGCAAATCCGGAGGCGCGATCAAGTTGATCGCGATCCGGTACCGCGACGCCGACAGCTCAAAACCTTGTAAGGAATTCTCGGATGACGCAACGCATGAACTACCGGAGCGTGACGCCGGCCGCTGGTCGCGAGAAGGATGTCATAGTCCGCGGCGGGTCCGCTATTTCACCGATCGAGATCGAAAGAGCGTTGCTGAGCCATCCGCTGGTGCGCGACGCGGCGGTCTTTGGCGCGCCGGATCCTGTGCTAGGCCAGCGTGTCGCGGCCGTTGTGCAGCTTGAGGGCGGTAGCGACGAGGCGGCAATCGATAACATTCTGGGCGCCACCAGGGAGCAGCTGGCGGATTACAAAGTGCCGGAGCTGCTGGTGGTCGTGGACGCTGTGCCGCGCAACCCGCTCGGGGAGATTGATCGCCACGCGTTGGCACAACTTATTTTCGGCATACCCGCTCACCAGCGTTTGCAGTGAGAACCGGCGCTAGAGCGGGGTGGGATTAGCTTGAATCGATTGAGGATTCCCAAATCAGATCGGTTCTGATTCAACATGCTGGCTGGGAAGGAGGCCGGCATGGATGGGGCGAGCGTATTCGACTGATCTGCGTGAGCGCGTGGTTGACGCCGTCTGC
>NZ_JBVAPG010000263.1:0-7274 GCF_055413685.1 Bradyrhizobium sp. LeoA1Lang
AAGCCTTCGTGGTAACGCTTGTCATGGCGTGGTCTCCAGCCCGGCGCGTCAACGCCGGGTGATTCGAGGTTGATCACCCCGGAGACTACGCCACTTTCAATTCCAACCGCTTTTCGGACGGCACCCGCCGCACCTTGCGGGAATACTGTCTCGCGCTCGTGCAACACGACTAGAGCAAGGCGAGGGTGATACGAACCGAACGCGTTGGCGCTAGGTAAGCTTTGCTGACGTGTCAAGGCCGTGTCGATCGACCAAGAATCTCGGCGAGCTGCGACGCGAGCAAGAGGTAGAAAGCCTCACCACACGGCCAGATACGTTGCCTTGGTGAGCGTTCGCCGCACCGTGGGGTTTTCGGATCCCACGAATGAGAAGTTCGTCGACGCGTTGCATCGGATATCGCTTGGTATCCGCTCGCGGGCCGTCGGCCTTATCGCCCCCTTGGTCGTCAGCCTGGGCCACAATTGCTCCTTGAGTTGTATTTGGCGACCGACGGTGCGATGATGCTCGCGCTCACAGACGCGTACTCGGTTTCTGGAATTCCAGGTCGCAAGCTTTTCTTCCTTGCAGACGCATGAGCACAGCAGTGAATGCGAACCCGGTCAGCGAGATTGTTGCCTGGCACGCGATATCTCAACAAGAGGTCGTGGAGCGACTCGGCACCAGCCGGGAGAAAGGTCTCGATCCGGCTGAGGCCGCGGTCCGCCTACGGAAATACGGGCCAAACCGTCTGCCGGAAGGCAGGAAGGAGGGCCCGTTTGCCCGGTTTCTCGCGCAGTTCAACAACGTCCTGGTCTACGTGCTGCTCGCCGCGGGATTCACCAAGTTGATGCTGAACCTCTGGGTTGACGCGGCAATCATCTTTGGTGTGGTCGTTCTCAACGCGCTGCTTGGGTTCATTCAGGAGGGCAGGGCCGAGAAGGCACTGGACTCCATCCGCAACATGCTGTCGGCGGAGGCGCGGACGGTGCGCGGTGGCGAAACCCGCATGATTGCTGCGGAGCAGCTTGTTCCGGGCGACGTCGTGCTCCTGGAGTCGGGTGACAAGATTCCTGCAGACCTGCGGCTCATCGAGGCGAAGAACCTGCGGACTGAAGAGGCCGCCCTCACTGGCGAATCGGTGCCGGCGGAGAAGGGCGTCGATGCGGTGCCTGCGAACGCGACGGTCGGGGATCGCGAGAGCATGGCGTTTTCCGGCACCATGGTCACGTCCGGTCGCGCGACCGGAGTGGTCGTCTCGACCGGTAGCGAGACCGAACTCGGCCGCATCAACCAGCTCCTCGCCAATGTCAGTCCGCTCGAGACTCCGTTGCTGCGCCAGGTCAAGAAATTCGGCTACGCCATCACCGCTGCGATCGGGGTGATCAGCGTCCTGATATTCGCCTACGGAAAGTGGGTGAAGGGTATGGACTTTGTGGAGCTGTTCCAGGCCGTCGTCGGCATCGCCGTATCGCTCATTCCGGAGGGACTACCCGCGCTCATCACGATTACCCTGGCCATCGGCGTGCAGCGCATGGCGCAGCGCAACGCCATCATCCGGCGATTGCCTGCGGTCGAGACGCTTGGATCGGTGTCGCGGATTTGCTCGGACAAGACGGGCACGCTGACGCTCATGGAAATGATGGTGGTGTCCGCCGTCACGGCTGAGTCAGCATATCAAATTACAGGCGACGGTTATTCGCCGAAGGGGGAGATCAGAAAGGACGGAAAGCCCGCGGGCAGGGAGCCGGTACTCGCGCTCATGGGGCGGGTCTCGTTGCTCTGCAACGATGCGGAGCTGTTTCTGGAGGAAGGCCGCTGGAAGGTGGAGGGCGATCCGACGGAGGGCGCGCTCTATCCGTTCGCGGCCAAGCTCGGTATGGATCGGCAGGCAGAGCAGGCGGCAGCTCCGCGTATCGATGCCATTCCCTTCGAATCCGAGCACAAGTTCATGGCGACGCTCCACGAGGCTGCGAGCGGCGAGCAGGTGCTGCTGGTCAAGGGCGCCCCGGAAGTGATCCTCGATCACTGCGATCGCGAGCAGACCGCCAACGGCCAGCCGAGGCCGCTCGGCCGCGAGCACTTCTTGAAACAATCAGACCGGCTTGCGGCTCGAGGCGAACGCGTGCTGGCGCTGGCGTGGCTCGAGACTCCGAATGTGAAGATCGGCGGTCTCACCGCGGCCGACTTGCCGCGGACGCTCGTCTTGCTCGGCCTGATCGGCTTGCTGGATCCGCCGCGCAAAGAGGCCATCGAGGCTGTGAAGGAGTGCCACGGCGGTGGCATCCGGGTCACCATGATCACGGGCGATCACAAGATCACCGCCGCGGCCATCGCCAAGATGCTTGGTCTCGGCGACGGGAAGACGGCGATCACGGGCGCCGAGATCGAGGGCATGGACACCGCGACGTTGCAGGAACGCGTTCGCGCCGTTGATGTCTTCGCGCGTGCAAGCCCTGAACACAAGCTGCGCCTTGTGAAGGCCATTCAGGCCAACAACCAAATCGTGGCGATGACAGGCGATGGCGTAAACGATGCGCCTTCGCTCAAGAAAGCCGACATCGGCGTTGCGATGGGTATCAAAGGCACCGAGGTAACGAAGGAAGCAGCCGGGATGATCCTGGCCGACGACAACTTCGCCTCGATCTCGGCAGCGGTGAAAGAGGGACGCACGGTCTACAACAATATCGAGAAGGCCATGCTTTTCTTGTTGCCGACCAACGTCGCGCAGGCGCTGGTGATTGCGTCGGCAATCTTTCTTGGCTTCACCATGCCGATCACCGCCCCGCAAGTGCTCTGGGTCAATATGGTGACTTCGGTTGCGCTTGGCCTGGTCATCTCCTTCGAGCCGCACGAGATCGATGTGATGCAGCGGCCTCCGCGCGCGGCGGACCGCCCGATCGTCACCGGCTTCGGGATTTGGCGGGTCGTCTTTGTTGGCTTGGCGCTCCTTGCCTACACCCTGCTGGCGTTCTTCTGGATGAAGGGCCAGGGCGCTTCGGACGGATTGGCGCGGACGGTCGCCGTCAATGCCATCACGATTGGCCAGGTGTTCTATCTCTTGAACAGCCGCTATCTGCTCGACTCGTCGCTCGACCTCAAGGCGCACATGGGCAATCAGTACTTGCCGCTCGGCATCATTGCCGTGGTGATCCTGCAACTGATCTTCACCTACACACCACCGTTCCAGGCGATGTTCGGCAACGAAGCTATCCCGTTATGGGTCTGGCCCTGGCTGCTGGCAGGCGGTTTGGTGTTCTTCCTCGTCGTGGAGGCTGAGAAGCTGATCATTCGCTCGTCGGGTTCGTTGCGAGAGGTTGTCGTCGCTGCCGAAGCCGGCAACTGATCGCAGAGCCTTGGACAAGGGCGTCAGGCTTCGCGCGCAAGCTCCGTACGCGCGGCCGCCACCTCCTTCTTCTGCTCCGCGCTCAGCGTCGGGTATGCAAGGTCAAGCTGCTCGACCGTCTCCACGATCGCCGCGGCGACGACAAGCCGGGTGAACCACCTGTTGTCGGCCGGCACCACATACCACGGCGCGTGCTGCGAAGCCGTGGCCCGGATCGCATCTTCAAATGAGCGCATGTAGTCGCGCCAGAACTTGCGCTCATGGACGTCCGAAGGAGAGAACTTCCAGTTCTTCTCCGCGTTGTCGAGGCGCTTCATAAAACGCTTCTTCTGTTCCTCGCGCGACACGTTCAGGAAAAACTTGAGGATGACCACGCCCTGCCGGGTCAGGTAGTCTTCGAAACGCGCGATGTCGGCGAGCCGTTCGTCCCAGATGCGCTTGCCCATGAACTGCGGAGGCAATTTCTGTCGCTTCAGGATATCCTCGTGCACACGCACAACGAGGACCTCCTCGTAGTAGGAGCGGTTGAATATGCCGATCTTCCCACGCTCGGGCAGACGCCTGACGTAGCGCCACAGGAAGTCGTGGTCGAGCTCCTCTTGCGATGGCTGCTTGAACGAGGAGACCTGACAGCCTTGCGGATTGACCCCCGACATGACGTGTTTGATCGTGCTGTCCTTGCCAGCAGCATCCATGGCCTGGAAGACGAGCAGCAGCGACCAGCGGTCCTGGGCATACAGCATGTCCTGTTCTTCTGCGAGCCACTGAGTGCCGCGTTGCAGGAGGTCGGCTGCTTCACCCTTGTCCATCTTCAGGGTGCGCGTATCACCGGGGTCGAAATCCTTCAGTTGAAAGCCCTTGCCGTTAGTGACGCGGAACGGGTGGGTGTACTTCTGGATTTGGTCGAGAATCTCTTTTCTCGGCATAGCGAGACCTCCCATTTGTGAAGAGACAAACTCGCTCGGTCGCTTAGGCGCCGCGAGATTTGAGTCAGAAACCGCGCGTAACGTCCTCACTTTATCATAGCAACAATGCCTGCCGACCCAGCGGCGTGAAGTTTACTGGATTCCTGCACGCGTTCAGCAAGAATTGGCAGCGGGCTCGGGTTTCCTGATCCGATTATTGCATTGCTCGAATTCAGCTTGATCGGAGCAAGATTGAGAACTCGTCTGCTTCCGTGCTTTACGAAGAAGTCTGTAGTAGTGGTCAACCCAGGGCAGGGTAGGACCATGGCTGAATACCTCCCGCCCCAGCCAGCCGCCGCCTCAACGCAAGATGGTTTGACAATCCGATTGTGTCAGCGATCTTCGGGGCTTATGCACTGAACGGGCCGACCGCGATCAATCTCGCATTCGGCCCGCCGCGTTGCCACTGGGAACTTGGTCGTATCCTCTCGCACGCGGTGCGCCCCGCACTTTGTCGATCAAAACAAGCCGTTCGCTTGGAAGGAAACTCGCCGTGACAGAATCGAAAGCCGTCATCATCGACCGGCATCCAGGCCGCTCCACCCAAACCATCGGGATTGCGCGAGAGCTTGGCACCGATCCGGATCTGATCCACGAGCCGTCGGTTGGCGTGGTCGGCACCAAAGGCGACAGCCAGTGCTACATGGGTGTGACGGCGAAGGTCGATGCCATCCACGCCAGTCTCAAGAGCCGCATCGGCAAGGGCGCGGGCCAGTTGAAGCTGCGCCTGGTCCAGCCGGAATACACGATCGCGACGTCGGACGGTATCCGCAACGGCACCCGCGAAATGCGCTATTCGCTGATCGGGCGTGAGGTCACTCACGATGCGCTCTGCGAGCATTTGAGCGCGACCGGTCTCCGCGGTACCATCGCCGTCGTAGCCTGTGACAAGCCGCCGGTCGGCACGCTGGCGGCGCTGCTCGAGCACAATCAGCCGGCGATCATCATGTCGGATGGGCCCATCCATCCCGGTACCGACCCGAACACCGGCGAGAAGCTCGACATCGTCAGTGCCTATCAGGTCGCCGGCAACCCAGACGCCGAATACCGCCATCGCATCGCCTGTCATGCCTGCCCCGGATACGGTAGCTGCGGCGGCATGTTCACCTACAACACCATGCAGACATTCATTGGCGTCGTCGGCATGCAGCCGCTGCACATGGTGGCGCCACCGTCCGACGATCCCCGCCGGCTCAAGGAATTCCCGGGCCAGCTGGTCGACTACCTCGCGCAAATGATCGCGAAGGACCTGAAGCCGCGCGACATCGTGGTTCGCGATTCCATCCGAAACGCCGTCATCGTCGCAATGGCGGTCGGCGGTTCGACCAATGTCACCCTGCATGCGCCGGAGATCGCGCGCGCCGCAGGCTTTGCGGACTTCTGGAAAGAGGTGATGACGCCGGCCGAGTTCAATCATCTGTCGCAGTATGTCGTTCCGGTCCTCACCGACGCCCGCCCGTATGGCAAGTATTCGATGGTCGACATCGACCAGGTTGGCGGCGTGCAGGTGATCGTGCGCGAACTGCTGGAGGCCGGGCTTCTCAACGGCGACGTGATGACCTGCACGGGCGAAACGCTGGCGCAGCAGGTCAAGCGCCTCGGCACTAAGGCCGTCGATGGCACGGTGATCTATCCCGTCGCCAAGCCTTATAAGCCGACCGGAGGCCTGCGGGTTCTCGGCGGCAATTTGTCGCCGGAATTCTCGGCGATCCTGAAGCTTGCCGGCGTCGAAGGCGGACTGGAAAACAATCTGTTCCGCGGCAAGGCGCGCGTGTTCGAAGGCGAGCAGGGCCTGCTTGACGCGCTCGACAAGACGCCCGGGCGATTCCAGAACAACGACATGATCATCGTGCGCTACGAGGGGCCGAGCGGCGCTCCCGGCATGCCGGAGATGCTTGACCCGACCTCGCGCATCACCACGCTGTGCCGCGAGCGGGGAATCGTGGTGGCGCTGATGACCGACGCGCGGTTCTCCGGCGGATCGGTCGGCCTTGTCATCGGCCATGTCGGCGCTGAAGCGGCCCTTGGCGGACCAATCGCTCTCGTTCGGGACGGTGACGAGATCGTCGCGGACTTGAACAAGAACGAGCTCAACTGCACGGAGCTGTCGGATCCTGCCGTTCTCAGGCAGCGCAAAGCCGCATGGGACAAGGTGGTGGCGGATAACGGCGGCATCCACCCGAATTGCGGTGACGCGGATACGCGCCTGTTGCACCGCGCGCGGCTCACTGCCGTTCCTGCCACTCGCGGCGGCGGCCTGCATCCGAATCGCGAGGTCTGGGTGCGCCAGCCGCGCGAAGCAAAGCCGTCGGGTTTTGTGCCGACGAACAAGCACCGGCCGGAGACGAAAAAGGCATTCTAGGAACGGCGGCTGGCGCCGATGATCGAAATGTCAGCACCGACCGCAGGCAAAGTGCCCGGAGGTGGGAAGTGGTAAAGTAGAATGCGGGCACGTCCATGACCGGCGCGCATTCGATTTGGCAATTCCCAATCTGCTGCTGAGCAAGCACGACCTCGGCAACGAGCTGAACAAGATTCGCTGGGAACTGGGGAGGGCTGTCGGTCGGAAAATGCGGCGTCACGCCTGAGCGCTGACTATTGTCCCGGGTACCTTTATGGCCACGCTGGAAGGCATGGATGACCGTGCCGAGGCAATCATGGAGATATTTGAAACAGCGCCAAACCACAAACAAGGGATTGTCGGCTCTGGTTGGATCTGAGTCTACGTTCTGGAAAAACACGTTTATTCAACTGGCGTTTTCGGCCTCTATTCGAGTCCAATTTGGTTCCATCGGAGTCGCCCGGCGACCAAATTGGTTCCATCGGAGTCTACCTTCGAACGAACGTCGCGCCGGGGGTCGCCTAGCATTACAGTTGTTTTTTTAGTGGGTTTCTGAATCCATGGGCAACCATGATTCGAAGATCGTGGACGCAGGCAGCGTCGATTGAGGAGACGCTTGCGTTGTGGGCGGCGTCGCTTCGGGAGA
>NZ_JBVAPG010000264.1:0-7186 GCF_055413685.1 Bradyrhizobium sp. LeoA1Lang
GCCTATCCTTATCGCCATCCTTACAACTATCTTTTGACATGGTGACCTCGTGACGAAACAATCCACGAGATCTTCCTAGCCGACCAGATCAGCCCTCAGTGCGTGGTCGCCGGATGACGCTCACGCATAGCCGAGCTTCGTACCGTCGATTCCGGCCGGCACGGTGACCTGAAGCTGCTGTGCGAGCCAGTTGAGCGAGCCGTATCCGCAAAGGCTGACGCAATGGTCCTCGTTGGTGTCCTTGTTGAATCCAAGGCCAAACCATCCGGTCTTCCCGTTCGTGGAGTTCCATGCGGTCTGGAGTTGGGTTGCGGCAACGCCAATCTTGACCGGACCTTCCGCAATTGCGCTGTTTAACGTGGAGGGATTCGTCCAGTCGACCGAATAGATCTGGCCGTCATCGTAGATGTGCCGGCTCTGATGGAAGCCGTTTTCCTGCATCCAAACCATCACCTGATGCAGATAGGCTCCCTCCAGCACCCCATGTTTCGTCGCCCATCTTATCACTTCGTTGTCCGAAATGAAGATTTCCGGATTGTGACACGCCTTCGCAAACGCTTCTTCGGCAGTGACGCAATCACCATGATCGAAATTGCCCCAAGAGGACAGCCTGTGAGGGATCGTGATGAAATGGGGAGGTGCCGCTGCAAGGCCGACTACACTATGCGGGGTGGCGGCCGCCAAGACGCTCCTCGGCGTGGGAGTCGCTCCGCGTTTGGGATATCTACCTTGTCCACTTCCTCCAAGCTGAATTGCCATGGTATGTCTCCGTTTGCTGAAATGAACTTCGATTATTTCCGCTTAGGCTCCATTGCTTCGTCCTTCGTTCCACGCTGAGCATCGTCATGCTGCTGCTGATCCGGCGAAGAGTCTGTCTCCTCGCCTTTCTGATCGTCGGCTGCGTCGGGTGCGTCAGGGTTATACTTTGGTGCTTTGTCGCGCACTTCTTTCGGCGTAGGGAAAGCACCCCGCTTCGGAGTGGGAGGTTTGCTGTTCATATTTTACCCCTTTGTTGGGGAAGCCCTCCGGCGACCGTCGCATCCCATTTTACCAATGGTTGATGCGCTACGATCAAAACATGATCGTGCTGGTTGCATTGTGAGCTCGTTCACAGCCACAACGTTTTTATTGGATGCGACGCTTTCCGCAGTTTTGTCGACGCGGACGTCTCGACATTGTTCACGTCCCGGCTCCATTAACCCGGAGCGGGCCCGACAACGTCCATGTGAACGCGAGCACGATGATTGACAGGGCGCCTATGAGCCGGCGCCCGAGCCGTCAACGCGCTGCGTTGTAGACATCACGCAGGATTTTCGTCTCAAGCTCCAGATCCTCGAGTCGATCCTTGACGACATCGCCGATGCTGACGATGCCGGCTAGCTTGCCGCCGCGTAGTACCGGCATGTGGCGCACGCGGTGGTGCGTCATCAGTTTCATCACGCGATTGACACTCTCGTCCGGAGACACGGTGGCCACACCGCATTGCATGATTTCCTTCACCAGCATCGACCCGGCCGTCTGGCCATAGCGAGAAAATGCATGAACGATTTCACGTTCGGAAATCAGACCGAGAACCGAGTTCTCACTCGTCACCACGAGAGCGCCAATATTCTTTGCGCGGAGCCAGTCTGCCGCCCTCTTGATGCTGGCGTCCGGAGCTATTGTTGTGACATCGGTGCCCTTCCGCCTCAGAATGTTTTCGATGGTCATAGTTTCCTCCCATCGTGTGGCCTAGCCGCCTATTCCATCCCGCCCCCACAACTGGGGCCACGTACCATGGCATCCATTCTCCTCGATTAGGAGCATCAGCGTATCATATTGGCAGGAAGCAGTCAGCGAGTATCGGGGCCGCGGTGTAACGGCGGCAGAGGCCGTCGGTTGGTTTGAAGTCGTCGTTTTTGTGCTCTCAACCCCATCTGACGATCATCTTGAGCGCGCCTTCGAGGAATAGCTGGGAGCGAAGGTGACCGTAGGTCCGGTCCCATCGTCCGGACCTGAGATCGTCGCATCCAATGGAACAATCGATCAGCCGGTCTTGTGCGAGACGTTCTTGACCACCGTGTAGCACTGCAGGCCCTCGGTGCCGCCCTCGCGCCCATAGCCGCTCTCCTTGACGCCGCCGAAAGGCGTTTCGGCGACCGAGGCCACGAAGTGGTTGATCGAGAGGTTTCCGGCCTCGACGCCCTCGGCGAGACGATCGGCATTCTCAGCCGAACGGGTGAACGCATAGGCCGCGAGACCAAACGGGAGGGAATTGGCTTTCTCGATGGCTTCGTCGAGCGTCTTGACGGGGTTGACAAGCGCGAGCGGACCGAACGGCTCTTCGTTCATGGCACGGGCATCGTCGGGCACATCGGCGAGCACCGTGAGCGGGAAATAGTAACCGCGATTGCCGAGCCGATGTCCGCCCGCAAGCACGCGCGCGCCCCTGGCCTTGGCGTCGGCAACCAGCGTTTCCATGGCATCGATCCGCCGCGAGTTTGCCAGCGGGCCCATCTGGCTCGACGGATCCAATCCATTGCCGACCTTCAGCGCGCTCGCCTTCTCGGCAAAGACATTGGCAAATCGATCGTAGATCGATTCCTGGACGAAGAAGCGCGTCGGCGCGACGCAGACCTGTCCCGCATTCCGTGACTTGCCGACCACCGACGCGGCCGCCATTGCGACCGGATCGACGTCGTCGCAGACGATCACAGGGCCGTGGCCGCCAAGCTCCATGATCGCCGGCTTCATGTGAGTGCCTGCCATCGCGGCCAGACGTTTGCCGACCGGGATCGAGCCTGTGAACGTCACCAGCCGGATGCGCGATTGCGGGATCAGATATTCTGATATCTCCCCTGGATTGCCGAAGACGAGGTTCAGCACGCCGGCAGGCAGGCCCGCATCATGAAAGGCGCGCACGAGCTGGACGGCGCCGGCGGGCGTCTCCTCGGACGCCTTGAGGATGATCGAGCATCCCGAAGACAGTGCGCCGGCGACTTTGCGCGCCGGCGAACTCATCGGAAAATTCCAGGGCGAGAACGCTGCCACCGGACCGATCGGCTGCCGCAGCACCGTGTGCCGCATTCCGGGCTCGCTTGGGATCACGCGGCCGTAGAGCCGCTGTCCTTCCGTTGCATCCCACTCGATGATCTCGCAACCCCGCAGGATTTCCAGCCTGGCTTGCTCGATCGGCTTTCCCTGCTCGAGCGTCATCGCAACCGCCATCTCATCGACACGATCGCGAATGAGTGCGGCCGCCTTCAGGATGATCTGCGCACGCTTGAGCGGCGCCGTCTTGCGCCAGATCGCAAATCCTCTTTCGGCGGCATCGAGCGCGTCGTCGAGGTCGGTTCGCGTTGCCGTGGGCACCGTGCCGAGCGTGGTTTCGTCGGCGGGATTGATGATGGGCTGCCCGCTGGCGTGCTTCCAGCGGCCGTCGATATAGAGCTGGATTTCAGGATAGTTTGCCATGGTCGTTCCTTTGTTGTTCTTGGTGGCAAGGAGTGCGGGCGCCGCTTTACGCGTGCGCGCCGGATTGAAGCGCGGTGCCGGCTTGCGGGATGCCGTGAAGCCATTCGGTGAAGACCTGCTCGGCTTGCGCGGCGACGGTCTTCGAAAGCTTCAGCGTTGTTGCCCTGAGGTCAGGGATCGATATCTTCGCCGCCGACAATTCGGCGGCGTGGCCGACATACCACTCTTCCAACTGGCGCGGATCGGCCTCGAGATGGAACTGGAGCGCGAACGCGTTCTGCCGATAGGCGAAGGCCTGGTTCTCGTAATTGGCGTTTGAAGCGAGCCTTAAGGCTTGCTGCGGAAGATCGAAAGTGTCGCCGTGCCAGTGCAGCACGGTCGGATCTTTCCCGAGGCGGCGCAGGCAGGACGAGGCGCCTTCCGGCGTGAGACCGATCGTTCCCCAGCCGATCTCCTTGGCAGGGCCGGCGAACACGCGGCTGCCGAGCGCGCGTGCCATGAGCTGGGCACCGAGGCAGATCCCAAGCGTCGGCAGGTCCTGTTGCAGCCGGTGCTCAAGCAGCGCAATTTCGGCATTCAGGAACGGGTAGTTGTCGGACTCGTAAACCCCGATCGGCCCGCCCAGCACGATCAAAAGCTCGGCATTCCTGATCGATCGATCGGAGAGGTCGTCGACCGCAGCGTCGCAGAACGACACGCTCCAGCCTTCGCGCTCCATGATCGGGGCAAGGAGCCCCAAATCCTCGAAAGCCACATGGCGTATGGCGATGGCAGAACGGCGCTGTCGAAACATCTGGAAATCCGAGCATTCGTTATATCATCACAAATATAACGTATCTCTGCCAAAGGTGTCTAGCGACGGCGACAGCTTAGCGATCGGAGTGCATCCGTTCCAGGAAATCCTTCACGCCGCTGACCTTGCCGGTTTCGGAGGCGACGTAGCCGGGAAGGGCGTCGATGGCTTTATGGAAGTCGCCGCTCTTCATGATCTCGAGCACGCGCCGCATCGGCTCGGTCTCGAGGAACGCCTTCTTGCAGACGAAGAAATAATCTTCCGTGAGCAGCCGGATGAAATCGAGCCCGAATTGGCGGGCGGCCGCTTCGACGCCGAAACTCGCATCCGCCATGCCGCTGGCGACATAGGCAGCAACGGCGGCATGGGTGAATTCCATCTGCTGCGCGCCGTTGATCTTGCTCTCGGGAATCCGGTGCAGCGCCAAGAGCTGATCGAAAAGCTGCCGGGTGCCTGAATCGTGATCGCGGTTGACGAAGCGCGCCTTGCGATCGACCAGATCCTTCAGTGAGCTGATCTTCAGCGGATTGCCGCGCTTGACCATGAGGCCCATTTCGCGTGTGACGAAACTGATCACGCGGTCCTCGCGCGGATCGAGCCAGTCGCGGCACGCCTGGATGCCTTGCGCGCGCAATTCGCCGCGCGGCAGATGCACGCCGGAGAGGTCGCAGGCGCCCTGCGCCAGCGACACCAGCGAGTTCTGGTTGCTGACATAGCGGAGGTCGACGCCCATGCCGGGCTCGCGGTCGAGGAATTCGCGCAGCTTGGAGACCGCAAAGCCGTGGCTGGCATGAACGCGGATCACCGATGGACGCTGGTGCAGGAACGGTTTGATCTCCGTGACCAGTTCCTGCGCGAGGTTTTCGAGCTGCGGGCCGAGGCGAGCCTGCATGCGCTCGCCGGCCCAGACCAGCTTCTCGCCGAACGGCGTCAGCCGCGAGCCCTTGCCGCGCTGGGTCTCCACCAGCGGCACGCCGAAGAACTCCGACCATTGGTCGATCAGGTTCCAGACGTGGCGATAGGACAGATGCGCATCGATGGCTGCGCTCGAGATTTTCCCGGTTTTGCGGATCTCGTTGAGGATGCCGAGGATCACCACAGCCGTCTGCGGGCTGCCTTCGCGGTGAAATCGCCAGATGGTTTCGATCTCGATGTGCAGCATCGACCTATCTTCTCAATATGAAGTGAAATTCATATTATCGTCAGCCATAGGCAGAAAATATCATATTTACTGCGGGATATCTCCTCTTAGGTTTGGTATACCAGACAGGAGGAAATATGATGTCAATTGCATATGACTATGCGCGGGAGGCCTTCGGCCGTTCCGCTGCCAGGGACGAGCTGCTGCTGATCGACGGCGCCCGCGTCCCGGCCATCTCCGGACGCACATTCAAGTCCCTCAACCCTGCGACCGAGGAAGTGATCGCGACGATCGCGGAAGGCGGTGCCGCCGACGTCGACCGCGCTGTTACCGCCGCGCGCCGTGCCTTTGAGGGACCATGGCGGACCATGCGCGCCGCCGAACGCGGCCACATCCTCTTGAAATGGGCCGAGCTCTTGAAGCAGCATGCCGACGAGATCATCGAGCTCGAGAGCCTCGATGCCGGCAAGCCGATCGCGGCGGTGCTGCGGCAGGATTTTCCGGCGGCGATCGATACGCTGACCTATTACGCCGGATGGGCCGACAAGATCGGCGGCGACGTCGTGACCACCCGCGACGATGCGCTCACCTACACGGTCCGCGAGCCGGTCGGCGTGGTCGCCGCGATCGTGCCCTGGAATTTTCCGCTGATGATCGGCATGTGGAAGCTCGCGCCGGCGCTGGCGTGCGGCTGCACAATCGTCATGAAGCCGGCCGAGCTGACCTCGCTGTCGGCGCTGCGGATCGGCGAGCTCGCGCTCGAAGCCGGCCTGCCGCGCGGCGTGCTCAACATCGTCACCGGACCGGGCCGCATCGCCGGCGAGGCGCTGGTCAATCACCCTGACGTCGACAAGGTCACGTTCACCGGCTCGCCCGGCGTGGGGCGCGGAATCATGCGCGGCGCGGCCGGCAATTTCAAACGCGTATCGCTGGAGCTCGGCGGCAAGTCGGCCAACGTCATCTTCGAGGACGCGAACCTCGATGCCGCCGCGAAGGCCGCGGCTGCCGGCATCTTCTTCAACGCCGGACAGGTCTGCTCGGCTGGCTCGCGCGTGCTGGTGCAGGAGAGCGTCTATGACGAGGTGGTCGAGCGCTTGGCTGCACGCGCGAGCGCGCTCCGCATCGGCGATCCCCAGGATCGCGCCACGGCTCTCGGACCGGTGATTTCCGAGAAGCAGATGAGCACCATTCTCGACTATGTTGACATCGGCAAGAAGGAAGGCGCGTTGCTCGTGACCGGCGGCGAGCATGTCGGCGATCGCGGCTATTTCATCAGCCCCGCCGTGTTCGCCAATGTGAAGCACGAGATGCGGATCTCGCAGGAGGAGATCTTCGGTCCTGTCGTCAGCGTGATCAAGTTCAAGGACGAGGCGGATGCGCTGAGGATCGCCAACGGCACCGCCTACAGCCTTGCCGCCGGCGTCTGGAGCAGCGACATGGGCCGTGTGCAGCGCTTCGCCAAGCGCGCGCGGGCCGGCACGGTGTGGATCAACACCTATGGCTACACGGATGTGCGGCTGCCCTGGGGCGGCGAGCGCGATTCCGGCCTCGGCCGCGAGCACGGCACCGCCGCCATCGACAATTTCACCGAGCCCAAGGCGGTCTGGATGAACCTCAACGTCTGAAGGCGTGCGCGATTCCGCCGTGATATGATGTGCGTGCCACAAACTCCGCTGTCGTCCCGGGCTTGACCCGGGACCCATATGTGGACGGCCCCCGTGGCACAAGAGCTTTTGAGGTGATCGGATCGCTTGCATCCATATGTCCGGCCTGTTTGATGCGATCGGATGATCGCTGGC
>NZ_JBVAPG010000265.1:0-7064 GCF_055413685.1 Bradyrhizobium sp. LeoA1Lang
AGGACTTTCTTCGCAATGCCCACCTCGATATCCCAGCGGCCGTCGAGGCGCTGCGCCAATACTGGATGCCGATCCGCTACGCACGCGCCCGCTGATCACTGCGGACGTGGGAGCTCTTACCGCTTACCCCCAAACGTTGCAACAGAACCTGTGCAGGCGAAGGCCAAAGCTCGCGGATACCGCCTGTCGCACAATCTGAGGGCTCGTGGCTTTCGAGATCGACGATCAGCGTAACAATCGGAAGTGAAGGAAAGCATACGCGATCGTCGCATATGCCCTTAGCACCCACGGAATGAGCCGATCCAAAGCGTGCGTTTCGACAAAGCTGCGTGCGGATCTAATAGCCAGTAGACCCATTCTCATCCACGCTGAATCGAGGTCGCGATGCGGGATCGCATTCGTTCACGGACCGAGAGTGAGGCATATTGACATCATGCCGACAAACCTGCCTGCGATTCCATCGACCGCCGTATTCCTGTGTTCGGCTCTTCTTGCTTTTGGATATGCCCCCCCCCCGCACTTGCCGCTGCGCCAGCACCCGCAAAAGGCGACTATTTCCATACCGGGGCCGGCGCGCGATATCTGGAGCGAGCCAAGGGCGACATCGTCACCGTGCCCTTGCGCGGCAATATCAATGTCCTGATGGGATCCGGGGCAAATATCGTGGTTCTGTCGGGAAGCGAGGGCAAGTTCCTCGTCGATGCCGGCATCAAGCCGTCGAAAGACAAGTTGGAGGCGGCTCTCAATAAGATCGGCCCGTCACCCTTAAAATATGTCGTAAACACCCATTGGCACTGGGATCATACCGACGGAAACGAGTGGATGCATGCAGCCGGCGCCACGATCATTGCACAGAGAAATACGCTGAAGCATCTTTCCGATACCACTCGCATCGATGATTGGAATTGGACGTTCGCTCCCGTTCCGGCCGGCGCGCGCCCGACGATCATCGTGGAAAATGAGAGGGATTTCACCTTTGCGGGCGACTCCATAAAGGTGGAACATTTCGGCCCCGGCCATACTGACGGCGATGTGTTGGTGTATTTCGAAAACGCCGATGTGATGGCCTTCGGCGACACGTTCTGGAACGGATACTATCCGTTCATCGACAACGAACACGGCGGCAGCGTCAATTCGGCCATCGCCTGGGCTAACAAAGCTATCGAACGCACCACGGATCAAACAATCTTGGTTCCTGGTCATGGGCCGGTCGGCAACCGCGCTCACTTGATCGAGTTTCGCGACATGCTGGTCACGGTGCGCGATAAGATCGTTGCACTGAAGTCACAGGGGAAATCCCTCGAAGAAATCATTGCGGCGAAGCCGACCGCGGCCTTCGACGACAAATGGGGAAGATTTGTGATCGATCCGGAGTTCTTCACCAAACTTGTGTACGAAGGACTGTAGACAGTAGCCGTGGCCGTGCCGCCATCGACAAAAGGGCAGGTCGGTGCCACGGCGCAATCCAGGCTGCAGTGAAATTGAAACGCAGCCTCGCGAGCTGGAATATTAGCAAAGCGGCTTGGCCGGCCTCAATCTGGACGTCTGCACCGCTGCAATGGGGTGACACATGTCTGAAAGCTTGATCGTCGTCGTTTCCTCCCGCCCTTTCGAGGACACGCTGAATGCGCTGGTCGCCAGCGTGAAGCACAGGCAGGTCGAGGTGTTCGGCATTGTCGACCACGCCGCCAATGCGCGGGGCGCAGGCCTTACGCTTGGCCGCACGACGGTGGTGACGTTCGGCGGGGCCAAGGCCGGCACGCCTCTGATGCAGGCGCACCAGACGCTGGGCCTTGACCTGCCGTTGCGCGTCTTAGTCTATGAGACCGGCGAAGGCCAGGTCCGCATCGCCTATCGCGAACCCCGCGACATCCTGGCCGGCCAGGGCGTGGCGCCGGACGCCTTCCCTTCGGTGGGCGGCATGTCAGCCATGCTGGCGGCGGTCTCGGCCGAGGCCGCCGGCGGGAAGCCCGAATAGGCGCAGAGCGCCAAGGCAGTCATCAAATCGAAACGGATAAGGAGATCCGCCAACGGTTCGCTCACGCATCCGGTGTTCATATGCAAGGCGACAACGCCAACTTGGTGCGTGAGGTAAGGCACGAAAGGACGCGTTAGGCCCACGACGCCGCCTGACTCGGTGGTCTAAACCGATGTCAGCGTGATGAAATATGCACGCTGCCATGCGCGATGAAGATTTCGCTATCGCTGATCTCAACCAACGATGTGGCTTTCGAACGGCAATCAACTTGCGGAAGGCCTTGCAGGTACCTGTGCCAGCGCCCTCGAACCGCGCTTCGAAGGCAAAGCCCTACCAGGGACCCAGGCGCACGCGGCGACAGCTGAACGTCAATTGGACACAAGGCAACAGGAGGACCGCTGTGATCGACAGACGCACCTTTATATGGTCCGGAGTTATGCTTGCAGCATCCGGTGCCGTTCTGCCATTTTTATCAAATTCAGCTTTGGCTGAGACCGTGACGTTGCCGTTCGGCAATGGCGAGCGGCCGCTGGTCAGATACCCTCAGAAGCGTTTGATGATCGGCCTGACCAGCCGGCCCCCGCAATTGGAGACGCCGTTCTCGGTGTTCAATGAAGATGTGCTCACGCCGAACGATGCGTTCTTCGTGCGCTACCATCTCGCCGATATTCCTCTGGAGATCGATCCGGATACTTTCTCCGTTGAGATCAAAGGGAGGGTCGACAAGCCGTTGAAGCTGTCGCTGGCCGAGATCAAGAAGATGCCGGCTATTGATCTCGTGGCAGTCAATCAATGTTCCGGCAATAGCCGGGGATTTTCGGATCCACGCGTCGCCGGTGGTCAGCTCGCCAACGGCGCCATGGGCAATGCACGTTGGCGCGGCGTGCCGCTGAAAGCGGTACTCGATAAGGCCGGCGTGCAGCAGGGCGCCAAGCAGGTGACGTTCGGCGGCCTCGATGGTCCGGTGAGCGATAGAACACCGGATTTCGTCAAGGCGCTGGAAATCGATCACGCCCGTGATGGCGAGGTGATGCTGGCCTATGCCATGAACGGGACTGACTTGCCTCTGCTGAACGGTTTCCCGCTGCGGCTGGTGGTGCCCGGCTATTTTGGGACCTATTGGGTCAAGCACCTGAACGAGATCACCGTGCTCGACTCCGTGTTCGACGGCTTCTGGATGAAAGGAGCCTATCGGATCCCGGACAACAGCTGCGCCTGCGTCGATCCCGGCGCCGCACCGACGTCGACCGTGCCGATCAATCGTCTCAACGTCCGTTCTTTCATTACCAACCTAACCAACGGCGCCAAAGTGAAGGCCGGGGGCGCGACAATTGTCAAAGGCATCGCCTTCGATGGCGGAACTGGTATCAAGGACGTCAGCCTGTCGCTCGACGGCGGCAAGACTTGGCAGGCGGCCAAGCTCGGCAAGGACCTTGGCAAGTATTCGTTCCGTGAATGGCAGCTCTCGGTCCGGTTGCCGTCCGGTGCGCATGACCTCAAGGTTCGCGCCACCAACCAGGCCGGACAGACACAGCCCGAAATCGCAACATGGAATCCGCCCGGCTACATGCGCAACGTGATTGAAACAACGTCTGTTACAGCAGCCTGAGGAGCCTGGTCATGACCTCGCACAGGACTGCGTTGAGAGCAGTATCGATGATGGCGAGTGTTGCTGCGATCGCTGGCATCAGCGTCGCAGTTCGGGCCAAACCTGTCTCTTACGAGCTCCCTCCGGAAACCGCCGCGTTCAAGCCGGGGCCAAACCTTGAGGTGGTGCAAGGCAATTGCACCGCGTGTCATTCGGCCGACTACATCAAGACTCAGCCACAGGGCCCAAAGTTCAAGAAGGATTTCTGGCAGGCCGAGGTCATGAAGATGATCAAGGTGTACGGCGCACCGATCGACGAAGCGGACATCGGCAAGATCGTCGAGTATCTGTCGCAGACGTATTAAAGCGACCGCCTGTCGATCCGGCCGAACTGGTCCAGCGCTGCCGCCTCGGGGGCCTCATGGGTGGATCTCGGGACGGCTTTGAGGCGCTATATGGATCAGTCGGACACCGGTGAAGACACTGGTCGACCAAATACTGTTTGAAGTCAGGGGGCGGGTTGGCGCGTTCTCCAGGAAGGCGCTTGCGTTTTGCGGCCGCTCACGACGCGAGGAAGTCGCGCAGAAAAACGTAATGGGATCGTGAAAGTGGGTTCAGAGCCTCGCCTCCTATCCCCTAAATCGGGGCGGGCGGTTGGAAGAAATTCAGTCTTTGTCCAATCACGAGAGGCAATTGTATGGACTTTATCCCTACGCTCACCGATCGCGAAGGCCCGGTTTATTTGCGCATTGTGGCCGCCTTGTCCGCGGACATTGAGAGCGGAAGGCTAGTGCGCGGACAACAGCTCCCAACGCATCGGGGGCCGGCCAAGACGCTCGGTATCGATCTCACCATGGTGACACGGGCCTACACGGAAGCTCAGCGCCGCGGACTGACGCAGGCCCGCATCCGGCAGGGCACGTTCGTTGTCGAGAGTCTATCGTGCCCGAGACGCAGCGCGGGCCAACCGCCGGAATTTGACCTTTCGATGAACCTTCCGCCTCAACCGTTGGACACCGACCTGGAGGGACGGCTCACGCGCGGACTTGCAGCAATCCAGCGCGAGGTTGGGTTGTGCGCGCTTCTCACTTACCGTGACGCTGGACCATGCCAAGCCGAGCGTAACATTGCTGCAGAGTGGCTTCGTTCGCGCATCGCGAACGGGCGTGGTGATCGGCTCGTGATCTGCCCGGGAACTCAGAACGCAATTTTCAATCTGCTTGAAACGCTGATGTCGCCGGGTGATGTGGTTCTCACTGAAGCGCTGACCTATCCCGGGATAAGGGCTGCGGCCGGATATGCGGGCGCCTGGTCGGGGTCCCGATGGATGAGCACGGCGTCGTTCCGACCGCGCTTGACGCGGCGTGTCGGCGACATGCCCCCAAGGCGGTGTATTTGGTTCCGACTATCCACAATCCGACGACGGCGACAATGCCGCTTTCTCGGCGTGAGGAGGTGGCCGAGATATTGCGGAGAAACGACGTATTGCTGCTGGAAGACGACGCCTATGGCCCACTCGAGCCGGACGCGGTGCCGCTTGCTTCATTGATTCCGGAGCGGACATATTTCATGGCGAGCCTTTCAAAGTGCGAGAGCGCCATCATCCTGAATCATTCTCTAACGTGTGGCGCGGTGGATTCGTAACGTATGACGCCGCTCGGCTTCATTCCTGAATGGCCAGCCAAGCACCCGCGTGGGCACATCGGCTTACCTTTCGCGCGATGTGCGCTTCGCATCCGTCCGGTGAAGGCCGCCTTGCCGAATGAGGTGTGTTGTTGAGAACTGTCCTTATGGACAGTGATAGGCGCAGTGCCCAAGTCGAACGGCTTGAGGTGGTGGACACGGGCCGGCGGCGGCGCTGGTCCGAGGACGAGAAGCTCAAGATCGTCCTGGAGAGCTTACAGGCGCCGCGCCAGGTCGCGGCAACAGCGCGGCGGTATGGCGTTTCGCGCTCATTGCTGCTGCGATGGCGGCGGTCGTTTCGACCTGAGCCGAAGGATGTCGCCCAACCTGGCTTCGTACCGGCGATGGTGGTCGCGGAATCGGAGCCGGCGCCTGGTCCGGTCGCGCCGGCCAGCAGCGGCGGGTCGATCGATATCGAGTTTGCGGCCGGCGCTCGGATGCGGATCACGGGTACGGTCGACGCGGCGACGCTGAAGGCCGCCGTGCCGGCGCTGGCAGATGGACGCCTACGGTGATCCCGATTGCGTCGGGCGTACGGGTGTGGATTGCGACCGGCCACACCGATATGCGTCGCGGCATGAACTCGCTGGCCTTGCTGGTGCAGGAAGCCTTTAGGCGCGACCCGCACGGCGGCGACCTCTACGTGTTCCGTGGCAAAAGCGGCAAGCTGATCAAGATCCTTTGGCACGATGGACTCGGCATGTCGCTTTATGCCAAGCGGCTGGAGCGCGGCCGCTTCCTGTGGCCATCATCGCCTGATGGCGTGGTGACAATCACCCCAGCCCAGCTTGGCTACCTGCTGGAGGGCATCGACTGGCGGATGCCGCAACATACCTGGCGACCGCAGGCGGCTGGCTGATCGCTGGGATTTGAATCGGTGGCACGACAAGCGGTTCGGACAGAGGCCGCGTCTTGTGATTCTCTGGTCGCCGATGGGCGCCGATGATTCTCTTCCCGACGATGTGACGACGCTGCAGGCGATGCTGCGCGCCGAGCGAGCGGCCCGGTTGGCCGCGGAAGCCGAGGCCCAGGCGGGGACGTTGCTGATCGAGAAGCTCAAACTCACGATCAAGAAGCTCCGGCACGAGCAGTTCGGACAATCCTCCGAGCGGGGCGCATTGCTGGACCAGCTTGAGCTACAGCTCGCCGACCTGGAGGAGAATGCGGCGCAAGCTGACACCGCGGCGCAGATGGCAGCCGAGAAGATTGCGGTGCCATCGTTCGAGCGCCGCAAGCCAGCCCGCCGGCCGCTGCCGGAGCATCTGCCACGGGAGCGCCTCGTCTATCCGGTGCCGGCCACCTGCCCATGCTGCGGCGACAGCCGATTGCGCAAGCTCGGCGAGGACGTGACCGAGACGCTGGAGCTCGTTCCGCGCCAGTGGAAGGTGATCCAGCACGTGCGCGAGAAGCTCGTCTGCCGGGCCTGCGAAGCGATCACCCAGCCGCCGGCCCCCTCGCATCCGATTGCGCGCGGGCGTGCAGGGCCCCAGCTGCTGGCCCATGTCCTGTTTGCCAAGTACGGCCTGCACCTACCGCTTCATCGTCAGAGCGACGTCTACCAGCGTGAAGGCATCGACCTCGACGTATCGACGCTCGCGGACTGGGTCGATGCCGCCGCGGCAACCCTGATGCCTTTGGTCGACGCAATCCGGAGCCTCGTCTTCGCAGCCGAGCGCATCCACGCGGATGACAGTGTGCTGCAGAAGCACACAGAAAGGATGATCGTGATGATCTGATAATCTGTGAGCACAAGCTGTGACAGCGATGAGGGAGGGCCCCTCGGGATCGGCTTTCAGGAGCAGGTCCCAAATCACT
>NZ_JBVAPG010000266.1:0-6893 GCF_055413685.1 Bradyrhizobium sp. LeoA1Lang
CGGCGGCGAAATAAAACCCGAGCCCGAATCAAATGGATGTTCACAACCGACAAAGCTCGCGCCAAACTCGGCCGCGCCTATCCAGCCACCCCCAAAGAGTCAAAATCACTGTGATAGACCACTAGCGCGTAACCGGTCTGAATGTCGGCGCCGTCTTCGACCGTTCCGACATCACGTATGAACACGGTCTGCGTTCCGTGCGAGCGGATCGGAATGTTACTCAGGCCCTTGAAGTCTCCGACAACAGAGTTAAGTGGCACCATCGGCATGAGATCGCCGATGCGGACATTCCCAGATGGACTGATTGTGTTGCCGGCAGCCAATGCCTGCACCACCTCGTCCGGCGACATGTTGTAGGACCGCAGCTTGTCGGGATCCAAATGAACCAGGATGGTCCGTTGGCTCGACCCGAACGGCGGCGGTGCCGACACGCCTGGCAAGGTCGCGAACAATGGGCGCACCTTGAAGAGCGCCGCATCCTGTAATTCGGCGACGGTTTTCGTCTTGCTAGTGAAGACGAGATCGCCGACCGGAACGCTACCACTGTCGAACCGCATCACAAATGGCGGCACCGTCCCCGCAGGCATGAACGCGCGAGCGCGGTCGACGTAAGCGACCGTCTCCGCCGTGGCCTGCGCCATATCGGTGCCGGGATGGAATTGAAGCTTGATTAGCCCTACGCCCTGGATCGATTTGCTTTCGACATGTTCGATCCCCGTAATGTAGAGGAAGTGGTACTCATAATAGTTGACGATGAATCCTTCCATCTGGGCCGGGTCCATGCCGCCGTACGGTTGGGCCACGTAAAGAACGGGCACCCCGAGATCCGGGAAGATGTCGCGAGGCATGCGATCGAGCGCCAGAAAGCCCACCCATGCGACGGCTACGACCATCGCCAGAAGCGAGATCGGCCGTCGTAGTGCGAACGACACCAGGTTCATTGTGCCGCCTCGGCCCGCTTGACATCGCCTGTGCGGTCGGGCGCACCTCGACGGTGCCAACGAAAACCAGCCGTACGCTTCGGAGAAAAAAGGCACATAGCTCCGCCCAAGTTCTCAGCCCCGACGTCCAGCCATGACATCGAGCGAATGAGCAGAACTTGGACGGCGGGCCGTCTTGGGATGCCGGGGGTCTGCGGACCCGACGTCGATGAAGTAATTCAGCGAACGCGGTCGAAGAAGGGCGGAGGGCTCGTGCGCACCGATTCGTGATCCTCCGCGAGATCACGCTCTGCAAAAACAGCAGCAAACACGTGGGTCCATCTTCAATGAGCCGCGACATGTGCCGTTTCGAGTTTGGAACGGCGCCCAATCAATCGTTATCAGCATGTAGAGCATAACAGAGCCGCCAAGAATTGATTCCGCTCGCAGAGCTGTGAGATCTCCGCCTATCTCGACATCCTGCGCTCGCGCGCCCGGGTGCAGCCATGTTGGCTTATCCATTTGCTCCCAATATCAACGGCCACCCTCCGAGCACGATAACCGCGATAGCTGCAAAGGTTTCGAGACCCACGGCGAGGCGGTTGCGGATCCTCTCAGTGCGCAGGATGAGCGGCAGAAGCCATGTCCGGGCCAGCACCGCCGTCAACGGGAAGAGCGCGACCGTAAAGACCATACCGGCCGCGAAGAGAGCCGAGAGGAGCACGCCCCACTGAGCCGCCCCATGAGCGACGGCGTAGGTCATGATGAACGTAGTGAGGGGACAAGGAATAAGGCCGGTTGCAAACGCAAGCAGCGGTGCCGAGCGGCCATGACGATGAGGGTGAGGACGAAACGCTCGCCACAAGAGCCAGAGTCCGATCAACACGATCAGGATTTGGCTGGCCTGCTCCAGCGCTGGCGCACGACCGGCGCCGCCGATGGTGTGCCTGAGCACGGCATAGCCGGACAGCACCAAGACGACGGCCGAGCCAACATGGGTGAGGATCAGCAGCAGGCTTGAGCCGAGGGCACCTCGCCAGCGGCCATCTGCCGCATAATAGGAGGCGAGCACCGATTTGCCGTGGCCCGGCAGCAGGGCGTGCAACATGCCGAAGGCGAACGCAGCCGCGGCCAGCGACGGCAGCGCACTGGCTCCGCTGGCCTGCAGCGCATTCAGCGCCTGCGCTGCGTTCGTATAGAGCGCACGCTGCGCCTCGAAGATTGAATCGAACCCCGCGATCAACAGACCAATCCGCTTCGAATTACTCAGGCATCGTTGGGCCAGCGCCGGTGATGCTCATCGATGACGAACACATGAGCATGGCGTTTCATGTGCGCCCCCTGCAAATGGGGGTCGTCGGGCGCGAGACCGGGATGATCGTGCTCGACCACTTCCGGGTCGTCGGCCGGCCACAGCATCCGCGCTACGACCACGCCGGCGAGCGTGATCGCCGCGAGCACAAGGGCCGTGATGGACAGGCCAGCCGAATTCCCGAGCCAGCCGGCCATGGGATAGGTCAGCAGCCAGCAGGCATGGGAGAGCGCAAACTGCGCCGCGAACACTGCAGGACGGTCGGAAGGCTGTGCCGAGCGTCTCAACAAGCGTCCGGTCGGGGTCTGAACCGCGCTGTAGCCAATTCCCATCAATGTCCATGCCACCAGCAGGACCGGCCAGATCTGATCGTACCCGGTACGGAGAACAGCCATCAGCCCCAGCAACAGAACCGTCAGCAGAGCGGCGGCGGAAAGCATCACCGCGCGATCCGGCAACCGGTCGAGCACCCTCGGCAGCAACAGCGCCGCCAGCATCGAGCCGCCGCCAAAACAGGCGAGCGCGATGGCGACATCGTTGTCGGGCCGCCCCAGAACCGCGCGGACCAGCACCACGGTATTGACGATGACCATGGCGCCCGCCGCGGCAACCGACAGGTTCAGTGCAAGCAGCCCGCGCAGGCGCGGCGTCGCCAAGTAGATGCGGACGCCTTTCGTGGTCTTTTCGTAGAACGACTGGCCCGCTTCAGCCTTGGCCGCTGTCGAAGGCAGTCGCACGGACACCACCAACAGCGCGGAACACAGGAAGCCGATCACCGTGCCGGCAAACAGATTGTTGAACGAGATCACCGTCAGCAGCGCCGCCGCCAGCGTCGGGCTGAGCAGATTTTCGAGATCATAGGCCAGGCGCGAAAGGGACAGGGCGCGCGTGTAGTCGCGTTCCTCCGGCAGTACGTCCGGAATGGTCGCCTGGAACGTCGGGGTGAAGGCCGCGGATGCGGACTGCAGCAGGAAGACTAGGACATAGACCTGCCAGACCTCGGTGACGAACGGCAGCGCGACCGCGACCGAAGCCCGCAACAGGTCCATGGCGACCAAGAACGGCCGGCGAGGCACATAGCCGGCGAGGCTTCCCGCGAACGGCGCGATCCCGACATAGGCGATCATCTTGATCGCAAGCGCGGTCCCCAGCACCGCGCCCGCCTTGTCGCCGGCAATCTTGAACGCCAACAAGCCGAGTGCGACCGTCATCAGGCCGGTGCCGATCAGGGCGATGACCTGCGCGGCGAACAGATGGCGGTAGGTGCGGTTGGCGAGGACGAACAGCATGGCGGGCTATTCCGCTGCCCGTCTCGGCACGAAATGCTGTTCTGTCTCCGGTTGCGAGCGCCGCGGCGCGAAATAGGCATACAGCGCGGGCAGCACGAGCAGGGTCAGCAGCGTCGCCGTGAGCAGCCCCCCGATCACGACCGTGGCGAGCGGCCGCTGCACCTCCGCGCCGGTGCCGGTCGCCAGCGCCATCGGCACGAAGCCAAGCGACGCAACGAGGGCGGTCATGATGACCGGTCGGAAGCGGGTCAATGCGCCTTCCTGTATCGCGGTCCGCGTATCCACTCCCTCGCCGATCAGCTTGCGGATCTGGCTCAGCATCACAAGCCCGTTCAAGACGGCAACGCCGGACAGCGCAATGAAACCGACAGCGGCCGAGATCGAGAATGGCATGCCGCGGATCCACAGCGCGGCGATGCCGCCCGTCAAGGCCAGAGGCACGGCGCTGAACACCAGCAGGGCGTCGCGTGACGACCCGAGCGCACCAAGCAGCAGCAGGAAAATCATTGCAAAGCAGCCCGGCACGACAAACAAGAGGCGCTGGCGGGCAACCGAGAAATTCTCGAACTGACCGCCCCATGTCAGGTAGGTGCCCGGCGCGAGCCTCACCTGCTCGGCGACCTTGGCCTGCGCCTCGGCCACCAGCGAGCCGATATCCCGCCCTCGCACCTCGGCGGTTGCGACGACGCGCTGCTTGCCGTTTTCCCGGCTGATCTGGTTGGCGCCCTCGGTCAATTCGAATGTGGCGAGCGTTCGCAACGGAATGGAGGCCGCCGGCGCATTGGGATTGGCATGCGGCAGCGGCACCGGCAGGTTTTCCAGCGCGGAGACATCGGAGCGCAATGCATCGTTCAGGCGAACCACGATCTGGAAGCGGCGATCCCCCTCGAACACGAGGCCGGCGACCCGCCCACCAATGGCGGTTCCGATCAGATCCTGGACGGTGGCGAGGTTGAGTCCGCGCCGCGCGATCTCCGCCTTGTCGATCCTGATCTCCAGGAACGGCAGGCCGGTCGTCTCCTCGACCTTGACGTTTTGAGCGCCCTCGATGCGGCGCAGGACGTTGGCGATGCTCTCGGCCGTTCGCTGCATCTCGGCAAAATCGTCGCCAAAGACCTTGACGGCGAGGTCCTCGCGCACGCCGGCGATCAATTCGTTGAAACGCATCTCGATCGGCTGCGAGAACCCAAGCCTGTTGCCCGGCAATTTGCTCGCTTCGGCTTCGATCTCCTTGATGAGATCGTCCTTGGACATCGACGTATCAGGCCATTCACTCTGCGGCTTGACGATGATGTAGGTGTCGGAGGCGCTTGGCGGCATCGGGTCGGCGGCAAGGTCCGGCGTGCCGGTCCGTGAAAACACGAACGCGACTTGCGGGAACTTGCTGACCGACTGCTCGATCAGGAGCTGCATCGCCTGCGCCTGCGCCAGCGAGGTGCTGGGCACCCGCTTGACCTCCATCACGATGTTCTTTTCGTCCAGCGTCGGTGTGAACTCCTGCCCGAGCCGGGTGAACAGCGCGCCCGCCCCGAGGATCAGGAGCAACGCCAGTCCGATCACCGGCAGCGGGGCGCTGGCGGCACGGGAGAGCAGCGGCGCATAGACTGATTTCAGCGCGCGGATGATGGCATTCTCCTGCTCGCGCACGGGCTTTGCGATAGCGATCGCGATCGCCGCCGGGACGAACGTCAGCGACAGCACGAATGCAGCCACGAGCGCGATCATGACGGTGAGCGCCATCGGCTCAAACGTCTTGCCTTCGACGCCGGTGAAGGTGAGAAGCGGAACGTAGACCAGGATGATGATGAGCTGGCCATAGACCGTGGGCCGGATCATCTCGGTTGCGGACGCGGTGACCGTTTCGAGCCGCTCGGGCAGTGACAGGACGCGCCCAAGCTCGCGCTGCCGTTCCGCGAGATGACGCAGGCTGTTCTCCGCGATGATGACAGCGCCATCGACGATCAGGCCGAAATCGAGCGCACCGAGGCTCATCAGGTTGGCGCTGAGCCGTCCCTGCAGCATGCCGGTTGCGGTCAACAGCATCGTCAATGGAATCACGCAGGCCGTAATCAGTGCCGCGCGGAAATTGCCGAGCATCAGGAACAACACGGCGATGACAAGCAGCGCGCCTTCCGCCAGGTTGGTTGCGACGGTCGCGATCGTGGCGTCGACCAGTTGGGTTCGGTTGAGCACCGTTCGGGCATGGATGCCGGGAGGCAGCGTCCGGCTGATCTCCTTGATCTTGCGGTCAGCCGCGGCTGCGACCGTGCGGCTGTTGCCGCCAATCAGCATCAGCGCAGTGCCGAGCACCACCTCGCGGCCGTCGACGCTGGCGCTGCCGGTGCGCAGTTCTTTTCCGATTGCGACATCGGCGATATCGGAGACACGGACCGGCACGCCGCCCCGTGTCGTCACCACGATCCTGCCGATATCATCGAGATTTTCCACCCGCCCGCTGGCCCGGACCACGACGCCTTCGCCGTTCTGCTCGATGAAATTGGCGCCGCGGCTGATGTTGTTCGCCTCGATGGCGTCGATCACTTGGGTGAACGTTAGCCCATAGGCTACCAGCCGGACGGGATCGGGCTGCACCTGGAATTGTTTCACGAAACCGCCGATCGCATCCGCGCCAGCGACACCGGGAACGGTCCGCATCTGTGGGCGGATGATCCAATCTTGAACCGTGCGGAGATAGACCGTGCGCTGAAAATCGTCCGTCAGCCGCTCGCCTTCGGGCGTAAGATAGCTGCCGTCGCTCTGCCAGCCGGGCTTGCCGTCCTGCACCGGTGTGGTCGCGCCCGGCTTTTCATACTCCACCGCCCACCAATAGATCTCGCCGAGGCCGGTAGAGATCGGACCCATCCGGACGTCGACGCGGGGCGGAAGGTTGATCTTCGCCTCGTTGATGCGTTCGGCGACCTGCTGACGGGCGAAATAGATGTCGGTGCGGTCGGCGAACACAGCGGTGATCTGCGCGAAGCCGTTGCGTGAGAACGACCGGGTCGATTCCAGGCCGGGCGTCCCGGCAAGCGCGGTCTCCAGGGCCACCGTGACCTGTTTCTCGATCTCGACCGGAGTCAGGGCCGGCGCAACCGCATTGACCTGAACCTGGACGTTAGTGACGTCAGGGACGGCGTCGATCGGCAATTTGGTCAGCGACCAGAAGCCGGAAGCGGCAGCCGCCAGTGTGACCAGCACAACGAGCCAGCGCCGGCGAACGGAAAAATCGACGATCCAAGCGATCATCGCCTAGCATTACAGTTGTTTTTTTAGTGGGTTTCTGAATCCATGGGCAACCATGATTCGAAGATCGTGGACGCAGGCAGCGTCGATTGAGGAGACGCTTGCGTTGTGGGCGGCGTCGCTTCGGGA
>NZ_JBVAPG010000267.1:0-6830 GCF_055413685.1 Bradyrhizobium sp. LeoA1Lang
GCCGTAACACCATCGCGCAGGGAAAGCCGGAATGCTTCGGTTGAACCTGTGGTCCTACCCCCGTGCTTTTTGTTGCACGGGACCCATGGGTGCAACCGGCACCCGGCTTTCCCTGCGCCCTCTGCTCGATGAGAGGGTGAAACGAGACGCAAAGCTCGGGCGCAAAACGCCGCGAGAATGCGGACGCGCATCCTCACGCTGTTTGATATTCAAATCAGAACCCATCTCCGTCATTGCGAGCGCAGCGAAGCAATCCATAGTGCCCCTCGTGGAGACGTGGATTGCTTCGCTGCGTTCGCAATGACGAACTCGTCGTACCAGCATGCGCCGGGACGACGCCGGTGCCAGAGCGGTGCCTGCAATCAGCGCTTCGACTTCTTGGCCTTCTTTTTCTTGGTAGTTTTCTTGGTAGTTTTCTTGGACGTTTTCTTTGCCGACTTCTTGGCTTTCTTTGCCGACTTCTTGGCGGCCTTCTTGCCGGCCTTTCTGGTCTTCGTTGCTTTCTTCTTCCTGGCCGCCGCTACCTTCTTCGCCACTTTCTTGGCGGCCCTTCGCACCTTCTTCACGGCTGTCGTCGCGACTTCGGTGGTGGCCGTTGCGGCGGTGCCGAGCGTGTCGGTCACTTGATCGATTACGGGCTTGTCGTCGTCCATGTCATCCCCCAACAGTTGAACGAGAGCACAACGATAGCCGGATTCTTGAAAGCGTCAAATCGATGTCGCAGTCCGTGCACTCCGCACTTCGGCGTAGGCGGCAAGCGCGGTTGTTCGCTGGGACTGATGTCAGCCATCGCGGAGGCCGGCATGGCAACGGCCTGCGGGACGTCGCCGGGAACTGAGGGGGCGCCGACCGGAGCTTCGATTGTCGGCTCAGCGCCGCTATTGCGCGGGCGTGGCGCGCCTGCGGTCGAGCGCGACGAGTGCATCGCTCAGGATCGCCTTGATCCGGTCGATGCCCTGCGGATCGAGCACGGATGGATCAAGGTAGAAATCCAGCCCGGCCGTGCGCTCGACGATCACATCGCCTTTCGCGGTGTCGTCGAGCACGTTGTCGATGGAATAGGGGATCACCTCGCGGCTGATGCCCTTCATGGTGATCGCGGGCAGCGGGTGGGCCTGGATGATGTCCCTGGCCAGCGCAAAGGTCTCGTAGCTGACCACGATGCCTCCGGGCTCGGCGATCGATTGCAGCCGCGCCGCCAGATTGGCTTCGGCGCCGATGATCGTATAGTCCATCCGGTCCACGCTGCCGAAATTGCCGACATTGCAGTAGCCGGAATTGATGCCCATCCGCGACTTGAAGGGCTGTTCAATGCCGGCGGCGCGCCACTTGGCGTTCAGCTCCAGCAGGCGGCGCTGCATCTTCCAGGCCATCTGGACGCAGGCCTCGGCATCCGCCCGGTCCCCCCTGGTTTCGGGATCGCCGAAGAAGATCAGCATGGCGTCGCCGATGAACTTGTCGATCGTGCCGCCATGCTGGTGGGCGATCTCGGACATCTCGGTGAAATACTCGTTGAGCAGTTGGGTGATCTGCTCCGGCTGCAGCCGCTCGGTGGTGGCGGTGAAGTTCTGGATGTCCGAGAAGAAGATCGTCAGTTTCTTGCGCTCGGTGTGAATGGTGACGTCCTTCTGGCCGCTGAAGATGCTCTTGTAGATCTGCGGCGGGATGTAGCGCGATATCTTCAGCGACAGCGTCGCGAGGAAATCGTTGTTGGATTCGAGCTCGCGGTTCATGGCCCGGATTTGCCGGCCCTGGCGGCGCTGCATCATCAGGAAGGAGAGGCCGCTGATGCTGGCCAGCGCCAGATAGGCGAGCAGGTATTTGAAGGAGAACAGGTTTGCGGCGATCGGTTGTGTGATCGCGACCTCCTGGATGCCGCGGACGTCGCCCACCTTCCAGTCCGTCTTGGGGCTCTCGGGATGGGAGTTGTGGCAACTGACGCAGGCCGGGCCCATGACGACCGGGGCGACCAGCCGGACGCGGTCGCTGAACAGCGATGTCGTCGTGTCGACGATCTTCTGGTCCGGGTTCGTGCGCAGGCTCTGCAGCGAAGCTTTCTCGAACTCATCGAGCTGGTGCGGTGCCCGATTCTTGAACGGGAAGTCCGAGACGAAGCGGTAGGTGATGTTCTGCTGCTGCTCGCTGATGACCTTCCCGAGCTCGAGCGACAGCGTCGCTGGGATCGGGATGGCGCCCGGAATGGTCTCGTAGTTGTGGACCACCTGGGTCTGGCCGGGATGGGACAATATCCGCCCGACGACGTTCGAGGCGTAATAGGAGCGAACGCTGCTGACGAGCGAATTGAGATCATTGGCCTGCCGCCGGAGTGCGACTTCCGCGAGATTGGTCAGGTCGAGCCATACCGCGACCGGAAGGGCAGCGAGCAGCAGTGCAATCAGGAACCCTGTCAGGGCCGCGGAGCGTATTTGTCTGGGATTGCTATCCATCGCGATGATCCGATTCCTGCTCGTCCGCAGGCTAAACTTCCATTGCAACCATCGCCTGTAAAGCGCGGCTACGAAGCAGCTTTCTTCAAATTGATGCGTAACTGGCGCGATCTGCGGCGGCGGCCGAAGGTGGGGATGCCGGCAGTTAATTGCGGCCCTGGCTTAGCCGGAGAGGCAATCGGGAGCGAGAAAATGCAGTTCGGAGCGGCTCCGTCATGCCCGGCGCGAGGCCGGGCATGATGGTCGGATATCGATGGCGCGGGCGCTTACTTCGGTTGTCCGACGATGCGGATATAGGGCTTCGGCGCCTTCCAGCCTTCGGGGTAGATCGTCTTGGCTTCGTCGTCGCTGACGGAGCCCGCGATGATGACGTCCTCGCCCTGCTTCCAGTCGGCCGGCGTCGCGACGCGATGCTTGGCGGTGAGCTGCAGCGAGTCGATGACGCGCAGTATCTCCTGGAAGTTGCGGCCGGTGGTCATCGGATAGACCAGCACCAGCTTGATCTTCTTGTCGGGGCCGATGATGAAGACGTTGCGGACGGTCTGGTTGTCCGCCGGCGTCCGGACGAGGGGATCGCCCGAGGTCGAGGCGGGCAGCATCTCGTAGAGCTTGGAGACGTTGAAGTCGGTGTCGGCGATCATCGGGTAGTTCGGCGCGGCACCCTGGGTCTCCTCGATGTCAACAGACCATTTGGCATGGCGGTCGACGGGATCGACGGAAAGGCCCATCAGCTTGACGCCGCGCTTGTCGAATTCCGGTTTCAGCTTGGCGAGCGCGCCGAGCTCGGTGGTGCAGACCGGGGTGAAGTCCTTGGGATGCGAGAACAGGAGCGCCCAGCTATTGCCGATCCAGTCGTGGAATTTAATTTTGCCCTCGGTGGTTTCAGCTTCGAAGTCGGGGGCGGTCGCGCCAATGGGAAGTGTCATGGTTTTGCCTCATGCTATTGAAGTGGCTAAAGAAAATCTTTTCTGGGTGACCGGCGAGTATAGGCACAACAAGGGCTTAAGTGAACCACTGTAGCTAAAAGGTGAAATCATTCTCTTTTGTGACGGAACTCCAAGCAACTTCTTTTGATCGGCCCGCCTGCGGCGAAAAAACCCATAATGCCCGCAAGAGCACGGATTGCCGTGGAATTGCCTTTTATGGTCCCCATCTCCGCGGTCCGGTCTGCTAATAGGCGCGAACCGTGACAGCCGTCACAGCGACCAATTGGCAACTATGTACAAATGTCGAAACCCCGGTTTCGAATCGGTAACCACTCGTTTACGCCGGCATGGAAATGCTGGACTGAAATAAGGAACTGAGAAGTCTCGCTATGTCTGCCCCTAGTATCGAGGCGACCGATGTGGTCGCCCTGCAACCGTCCTGCCGCAAGACTGCCGCCCATGCCCTCACCATCGTACGCGATGGCGTGATCACCGGCGAAGGCCCCACCACCAAGGGCCGCATCCACTTTTCCCGAGCGCTCGATGCCGATGACGCCGCCTGGTGCGCGCGCATCCTCACCGCCTCCGCCGTTGCGCACCAGCCGGTGAGCCGGGAGGAGGTCGCGGCGTTGTTCGAGATCAACGAAGCCGCGGCCGAGCGCAGCGACGATGGCCGTTTCGACGACCTCCTGGCCAAGGCGGTCGCCCATCACGCCGCTTCGATGTCCGGCCTGCCGGTGCCGCCCCGCACGGTGGCGCTGTCGCCGGACACCGACATCGAGAGCTGGGCGCCCACTCACGCCGCCAATATCGACACCCAGGTGCTAGAGTGGATCGCAAGCCAGATGCGTGGCAAGCGCCGCACCAGCCACGCGCTCGCCGCGATGGTCGCCACTTTGGTCGGCGCCGCGGCGTTGCCGCTGGCGCAGTTGCCGAACGTGTTCGATATCGGGTTGGTGTAAGTCACCCGATCGCGAAAAGGGTATTAACGGCGGGGCTACTTCCCCGCCGTTTTCTGTTTGCCGCTCTCGACGTCAAGCCCCAGCGTCCGCCCGGGGAAACCGGCGACGTCGAAATAGCGGGTCGACAGCACCCGCTGGAATTTGACGACCGTGCGCAGCCCGTTGCCGGCCGGCTTCGAGGTGATGGTGCCGTCGGCCATCTTCGGGACGATGCCGTTCGGGATCGCTTCCGACACCACCCGACCCAGCAGCCCGCCATTGGCGCTGGTGCGGAGGTCGAGCAGCTTGGCGATGGTCATGCCGACGTCGGCGTTGCTGACAGGAAGGGGATCGACATAGCCGGATTTGAAGTCGGGTCCGATCGCCGCCATGAAGTTCAGCGTGTCGCCGCGGCTGAAGCTGCCGTGCATGCCCTGGCCTTGGCGAAGGACCGTGTCGGCGACCTGGACCGAGCAGTTGGTTGGCTCCTCGCAGCCCGACGACCAGGAGCGGAAGTTGACCACGATCGACGGCGTCGGGGTCACCGCCTTGCCCCGCAGGTTGAGCTGGGAGATCGGCAGCGTGCCGGGGAAGCGTCCGAACCGGTCATCGACGAAGAGGCCGCTGACATAGTCCTGCTCCAGCAGCGCCTTGATGACGCGGCCAGTGAGCTTCTTGTCCCGGTTCGGCAGATAGACCAGGTCCGACCCGCCGTTGGTGGCCACGACAACATCGGGCTTGGTTGGATCCTGGCCGAGCACGCCGTTGCCGGCCTTGGGATGGGCGTTGTCGGCGACGCGCGCGTTCTTGTCGTTGGGATCGAACAGCGGCAGGTCCAGCGCCTTGGCCAGATCGATCGCCAGGAAGCCCATCGGCAGGAAATCCTTCGGCGTATCGTCGTAGGAGATCTTGGCCGAGGGGCTGGTCTTGCTCTCTTTCGAGATCGTCGAGAAGCCGTGGTCGGCGGAGACGATGATGTTGGTGGAAGAGGCGAGCCCGAGTTCGTCGAGCGCCTTGCGCAATTGCGCGAGGTTGTCGTCGGCGTTCTTGATCGCGGACATCGAGGTCGGCCCGTTGATCCCGGGCGTGATCGTGTTGAGGCTGTCGCCCGTGTTGTGCTGGCTGCCGTCAGGGTCGCGCGACCAGAACACCAGCACGAACGGCTTGTTGCGGGCCTTGAACATCGGCAGCACGACCTTGGTGGCGACGTCGGCGAAATAGGCCTGCTGGGCGACGTTGGCCACGGTGGTGCCCGGCGTCTTGGCGTCGCCGGCCTTGCCGTTGTCGCCGCGGCTGGGCGTCGTCAGCGCCAGGTTGGCCTTGGCGAGCCCATCCTTCACCTCCTCGGACAGGGGAACGCCGTTCTTGCCGCCAGTGGAATCGTCGAAGATGATGGTGTGCTTGCCGCGATCGGTGTGGTCGAACAGCAGCGTCGGGCCGACCTTGCCGATGGCCGCGGTGCTGAAGCCCTTCTCGCGCGCCATCTTCAGGATGGTCTCTTCGTTGAGATAGTCGCCGTTGAAATGGTCGTCGATGTCGGCCAGCACCGCATCGTTCTCGATGAAGGGCACAACGGTGTCGCCCGCCGGCGCCGAAGAATAGCCGGTGTAGATCGTGTTGCTGAAAGTGCCGGTGTCGCCGAGATAGTGGCCGGTCGACATGGTCGAACTGTTGGCCATGGTGAAGGTCGGAAACAGTGAATGCGAGTTCTTGAAGTTGACCCCCTTGTCGCGGATATCGGCCATCGTCGGCGCCGTCTGCGGGGTGACGATGCGGGAGCGCAGACCGTCGGGGATGAACAGGATCACGTTACGTGGCGTGTTGTTCTGGGCCGATGCGGCCCCGGCCGCGAGCGTGATCAAGCCTGCCGATAGCAATGTTATTGTGCGGCGCATCTTCATTTCCCCTGTCAGCAGCAACTTCCCGCGATCGATCGTCGCACCCGTTTAGTTTTGCTATATGACAGAATTGTTACATCTGGCCACGATGCCCGTCGAACTATCGAGTCATCGCTCCGAGCTTCGCATCGCGATCAGTTGTGTGCCGCCTTGGGTAGCCCGGCGCGCAGTTCGGCAGCATGCTCACCCCGCCGCCCGAACCGTGCGTAGAGCGCTGGCAGAACGGCGAGCGTCAGCAGGGCCGCGCTGATCAGGCCGCCGATGACCACGGTCGCCAGCGGCTTTTGTACCTCCGCGCCCGTGCCGGTGGCGAAGGCCATCGGCACGAAGCCGAGCGCCGCCACCAGTGCGGTCATCACGACCGGGCGAAGCCGGGTGAGGGCGCCATTCTCGATTGCCTGTCGCAGCGGCATGCCGTCCTCATGGAGCTTACGGACCAGGCTCAACATCACCAGGCCGTTCAGCACGGCGACGCCGGACAGCGCAATGAAGGTGAGCGTCACGAGAGGATCGCCGTGCCCGGCCTTGACTTGCGCGGAATGCTTTGGATTGCCCGATCGGGGTGATTGACGCTGCCGCTGGGCGATGATTGGGTGCTCCCCTCTGAAGGGACCTCTG
>NZ_JBVAPG010000268.1:0-6788 GCF_055413685.1 Bradyrhizobium sp. LeoA1Lang
TGAAGGGCGAAAATCAGTTGCCAAGGGTCATTGCCGGCGTCAAATTTACCGACGGCGTCGCAGAATCGACGACGCCAGCTAACCGCGCCGCCTGATCAGCCCCATCACCCAATTTCGGCCATAGCTCTGGTTGGAACCCGTGCGGCATCAATCCGTTTCAACGCCATCTCAACTGAAGCATCGGAGAGATGGCAATGGATTGGAACCGGATCGAGGGCAACTGGAAGCAGTTCAAGGGCGCTGCCAAGGAGAAATGGGGCAAGCTCACCGATGACGATCTCAACGTGATCGAAGGCCGCCGCGAGCAGCTCGAAGGCAAGCTGCAGCAGCGCTACGGTTTCGCCAAGGACCAGATCCGCAAGGATGTGGACGACTGGTTCCGAAGCCTGCGATAGGCTCTCGCAGCAAAAGCCCCGGCCGACGCCGGGGCTTTTGCTTGGTGTTGTCAGAACACCGCGATGTATTCAGATGTATTTCAAGAGCGAGATTACGCCCAGGATGATCACGACGACACGCGCGATCTGCTTGGCGCGTGTGTCGAGCGGCAGCAGGTTGATCAGGTAAAGGACGAGGATAACGACCAGAAACGTGATGAGTATGCTGATGAGCATGCGGCCCCCGAGGACGTCATAAATGGCGTGTTAGCAATTTCTTAACTGCCGGAAGGGCGCGAGGTTCCTGGCGGGGAACTTGCCCACTTGCGAAAAGCTCGGTCATTTCAGCGCGCTCCGTAAATATACGGCAATAGCGTTTCCGGAAATTTTTACCCTTATTGTTCCAAATGGCGACAGCTTTGGGGGAGCCACATGCTGAATCGCCTTTCTGTATCCGCGTTGCTGAAGATCGTTATCCTGAGCACTGCATTCTGCATCGTCGTCGGTTTCTCGCTGAATGCGTGGGATAGCTGGGGCCGGCTGCAGGCGGCGGGCCGGATTTCGACGATTGCCGACGTCTCGGCCGACCTTTTCAAGGCGATGCACAGCCTGCGAACCGATGGTTCGTCCACCAACCGCCTTCTGACCGGTGGGTCTCCGATGGACGGCGGGATCGAGAAGTACCTTCGCGACCTCCGCGATGCCGAAATGCTGGCGATGGCGAACGGGCTCGCCCGGCTCAAGACCATGGACTTCGCCCAGCAGAAGACCTTGGTGGCGGAGTTCGAACGGCTGTTCTCGCTGCTGACGGCCGAGCAGACGGAATTCTGGCAGGAGATGGCCAAGCCGAAGGAAGCGCGTCGCGCCCAGCTGGCGAAAGAGTATCAGGCAACGACGCAGGCCTTGCTCGACGTGCTCAATAAATTGTCGGGAACGCTTGCCGCCGACGTCAATCACCAGGATGCGGTGATCGACCAATTGCTCAACATCAAGCAGACTGCCTGGCTGCTGCGCAACACCGCCGGCGAAGCCTCCGCGCTGGTGTCAGACGGACTCGGTGCAGGCCGTATCACGCCGGAAATCCACCAAAGCTACACCAAATTCGTCGGCGGCATCGATGCCGCCTGGAAGGCGCTCGAGGTGGCAACCTCAGGCATGCAATTGCCGCCGAAGCTCGCGGCTGCGATTCCCGCCTCCAAGACCGCCTATTTCGATCCTGATTATCAAAGGCTGCGCGACCGGCTGATGGCGGCGCTTGCCAATGGCGGGAAGCCGGAGATGGCCGCGAACCAGTGGAGCCCGGTCACCGTCGGCCGGATGGGGACGGCCGTGGCGGTCGCGGAAGCAGCGCTCGATGCGGCCAAGGATCACGCCGCCGCCCAATACGCCCTGGCGCAGCGCTCGCTGATCACACAGCTTGCGCTGCTCGCCGGCGCGATCGCGGTCACCGTCGGCGCCATGATCGCAATCGGCCGCCGCGTCATCACGCCGCTGCACAACATCCGCGATGCCATGCTGAAAGTCGCCTCCGGCGACCTCGATGTCGATAGCGGCTATGCCGGGCGCAAGGACGAGATCGGCGCGCTTGCCGGTGCGCTTGAAACCTTCAAGCAGCAGGCCAAGGACAAGCTCCGCATCGAAGCGCAGGAGCGCGAGCGCAATGCCGGCGCAGCCGCCCGCCAGCAGACGATCGAGAACCATGTCGGCGAGTTCGAGCATCTGGTGCGCCAGACGCTCGAACATCTCGGCGACGCCTCCGGCAAGATGCGGGCGACGTCCGCCAACCTTTCCGCCGTGTCGCGCCAGACCAATGAACGGGTCGAGATCGCCGAAAAGGCGTCCGGCGAGGCGTCGATGAGCGTGGAGACGGTCGCAGCGGCTTCCGAGGAATTGAGCGCCTCGATCAACGACATCAGCCAGCAGGCGGCGCATGCGGCCGGTATCGCCAGCCGCGCGGTCAACCAGGCCCGCAACACCGACGGCACCGTGCAGGGACTTGCGAAATCCGCCGGCCGCATCGGCGAGGTGATCGGCCTCATCAACACCATCGCGGCGCAGACCAACCTGCTCGCGCTGAATGCCACCATCGAGGCCGCCCGCGCCGGCGAGGCCGGACGCGGCTTCGCCGTGGTCGCCTCCGAGGTCAAGTCGCTGGCGAGCCAGACCGCAAAGGCGACGGAGGAGATTTCCGAGCAGATCGCCGACATCCAGAAGGTCGCCGGCGAAGCCATCGACGCCATCAAGGGCATCGGCAGCATCATCGGCGAAGTCAATGAAGTCGCGACCGCGATTGCCGCCGCCGTCCAGGAGCAGGGCGCCGCGACCCAGGAGATCACGCGCAGCACGCAATTTGCCGCGCAGGGCACCAAAAACGTGTCGGAGAACATCACCGGCGTAAAGGCCGATGCGGATACCTCGGCGGCCGCCGCCGAGGATGTTCGCCTCGCCTCGGAGACGCTGGAGACCCAAAGCCGTGGGCTCGGCGACCAAGTCACCGATTTCCTCGGCAAGATCCGCGCCGCCTAGCCCCTATTCACCACTCACTCCCGCGCCACCACCGGCACGCGCCCATATTTGGCGCGGATGCGGTCGGGCGCGGGCGAGAGCTGCAGCGAGGCACCGCGCTTGTCGGGGCGGCCGGCGACCATCAGGCCGTTTTCGCTGGCGACGATGTCCCCCTTCCGCAGGGTGGGATCATCCTCGATTTTGACCTGCGCCAGTCCGCCGGGATCCTTGCCGTTGCAGGTGCAACCCGCCACGATCTCGTTTCGGTAACGGAACGCGTTCGGCAGTTCCGAATACGCCGTTCCGTCCTCCGTCTCGGCGTTGTCGATGCTGCCGCCATAGACCAGCTTGGTCTCGCTCGCCGGACAGAAATTATTGCAGCTCTGCGCGCGACTGGCATTGTCGGAGACCGGCAGCGGGAAGTAACGACCATCACAGGTACGCACGCAGAACGCCTGACCCCCGCCGCTATAAGCGCGATCATAGCTGCGGTCATAGGCGCGCGGCCGCCAAATCCGTTGCTGCACGGCGGGCGGGCCGTCGTCGAACGGCGGCCGGATCATCGGAGGCCGGCCGAAGCCGCCGAACAGGAGCGAGAAGAAATCCTGGGCCTGCGCCGCGGGCGCGGCGACGGCAAGGACGAGCGCCGTCGCGCCGAATATCCATCGCCAATGCGAGATCGGGGCCATTTTCGCCTCAATTCACCGACGACACGTTCAGTCGTATCGCCTGCTGGCCCGACGGCAGCGTGGTCGCCGCGGCTTGCGGACGCGGCGGCGCCGGGCGCACGCTGATCGTGGTCCTGGTATCCGAACCGCGGGCGAGCACTGGCGCATTCTTCGGCAGCACCACGACCTTGGTACCGACATTGACGCGGCCAAACAGATCGGTGACGTCCTCATTGGTCATCCGGATGCAGCCGGAGGAGACGAACTTGCCGATGGTCGAGGGATCGTTGGTGCCGTGGATGCGGTATTCGCTCGATCCCAGATACATCGCACGCGCGCCCAGCGGATTGCCGGGACCCCCGGCGATGAACCGCGGCAGATAGGGCTGGCGCCTGATCATCTCGGCGGGCGGATACCAGTCCGGCCATTCCGCCTTGCGGCTGATGGTCTGCACGCCTGACCAAGTGAAGCCTTCGCGGCCGACGCCGACGCCGTAGCGGATCGCGCGGCCCTGCCCGAGCACATAGTAGAGCGCGGTGTTGCCGGTATCGATGATGACCGTGCCTGCCGCTTCGCTGCTCGCAAACGGCACCACCGCACGGCGCAACCGCTCCGGCAGCACGCCGGCCTCCGCGTCCCTCCCCTCGGGCGTCAAGGCCTCGTCGGACGGAAAGGCGCCCTGCCGGATGGGGGCGTAGCCCAGCGACTGGGCGCCCGCGGAGTTCGAGAGGGCGATAGGCGTCACCAGCAGGCTGACGGCGAAGACAAGCGCGTTTGCCGCGCGCGACGATCGGCGGAATAGAGCGGATGACGGTGTCATGTGCTGCCCCATTGGATACGCATCACGCTGATGCTCTGCCCCAACCAAACGCGCGCCATCGCTTCGCGGTTCCGCGCTCCGCCGTGGCAGAGTCGCATCAGTCAAGAACACGACCGCTCACGATCGCGCGATGGAACCTGGCGGCCGGCCCGGAGTTGGCCCTCCAAGAATTTCCGGTCGTGGCACGCACACACCGCGCGTCGCCTTGACATGCGCCCGTGGCGGGAGAGAACCAGCGTGCGTGTCCTTCCCAGTGAGCGTCTCCTGTCCAATGGCGCCGAAGGCACGCCCGCCCCCGATGGCCACGCCGAGCTGCCGCCGGTCATCCGCCGCACCGAGCTCGTCGCCCTGTCGCTGGTCGGGCTCCTGGTTATCGCCATCGTCGCGGTGCTCTATCTGGCCAAGGCCTTCTTCCTGCCGATCACGATGGCCTTCATCGTCGGCACCATGCTGTCGCCGGCGGCAAGCTTCCTCGAGCGCTACCGCGTGCCCCGCGCGGTCGCCGCAGTGCTGATCGTGGCCGCCGTCAGCGCCGCCGCCACCTTCATTATCGGATTGATTTCCGCTCCGGCGATCGAGTGGAGCGCCCGGTTGCCGGAGCTCGCAGCGGCGCTGAAAGAAAAGATGCACATCTTCGACCGGCCGCTGTGGCAGCAATTGCAGAGCATGATCGGCGGCTCCGAGACGCTTGCCCCGTTGCAATTGCCGAAGTTCGAATGGGTGCAGCCGACGGTGGAATTCCTGTCGCCGACCTTTGCCGAATTCCTGCTGTTCATCGCCACCCTGATCCTGTTCATCGCAAGCTGGAAGGATCTGCGGCGGGGGCTCGTTATGGCCTTCGGCGATCGCGATTGGCGGCTCCGCACCCTGCGCATCCTCAACGAGATCGAGGGACATCTCGGCAACTACCTGCTCATGGTGACCATGATCAATATCGGCGTCGGGATCGGGACCGGGCTGATCTGTGCCGTCACTGGCATGCCCAACCCGGCGGGCCTTGGCGCGCTCGCCGCCACGCTGAACTTCATCCCGATCATCGGGCCGGTCGCGATGTTCGTGGTGCTGGTTCTGGTCGGTCTCGTCAGCTTCTCGACCATCAGCGCCGGATTGATCGCGCCGGCCTGCTTTGCGGTGCTGACCTTCCTCGAGGGGCATTTCATCACCCCGACCATCATCGGCCGAAGACTTGCCCTGAATGCGCTCGCCATTTTCATCGCACTGGCGTTCTGGACCTGGCTGTGGGGCCCGATGGGCGCCTTCCTGGCCTCCCCACTCCTGATCGTCGCGCTGATCCTCAAGGAGCATTTGATGCCGGTCAATTCGCCGCATCTGCCGGAGGAGTGAACCGGATTTCGGCTCGGGAACTTAGTTCCCGACGCGGCGTTCTGCCAAGAACAACATTGGTGAAGCAACATTGGTTCGGGAGCTGTTCGATGTCGGTGACAAGCGATTTCGGATTGAAGAACATGACAGACAAAGCAACCTATGAACGCCTGCAGAAGGATGTCGCCACCGTGAAGGACGACATCGCCGCGCTGACCGACCAGATCACCGAGGCGCTCAACTCGTTCGCCGGCAGCGCGCGAAAGCAGGCACGCCGTGGATACGACCAGGCGCGCGACCGCGCCGAAACCGCCGTCGACGACATGTCGGAGCGCGGCAGCGCGATGATGGACGCCGCGCAGGATGCGTACTCCTCGATCGAGGAGACGCTGGAGGACGCCATCACCCAGCGCCCGCTGGCGACCGTCGGCATTGCGCTCGGCCTCGGCTTCCTGATCGGCATGGCCTGGCGAAGGTAGCGGCGGACACGTCCCCATGCTGCAGCGACTGGTCAGTGACGTCAGGGAGCAGGCGGGCAATGCCATGCGGCTGACGTCGCTTGCGGTCGTGATCGCCGCAACCGCGCTCATTGCGCTCGGCTTCCTCTGTGCGGCGTTCTTCGTCTGGGTGCACCAGACCTATGGGCCGATTTGGGCATGTCTTGCCTGCGCCGCGCTTTTCGTGGTGGTCGCGGTGATCGCCGCCGCCCTCTACGTCGCACGGAAGCGGCAGATGCGGCTGCGCGCCGAGGAGATGGCCCGGGCGGCACGCCAATCCCTCCTCACCAACCCGGCGGTGCTAGCAACCGGCCTGCAGCTCGTCCGCGCCATCGGCGTGAAACGGCTGGTCCCGATCCTGGCGATCGGCGGGCTGGCGCTGGGGCTGATGGCCAGCCGGAGCGCGGCGAGCGATCCACCGCCACCGGACAAGTGACAGCCCTGCCGTCGTCGTCGCGAAAGCGGACGATCCAGGCTGTAGATTCCATGGGGCGGTGAGCGCGCCCTTTCCGGTAGGTTTGGGTTTCCACACTCGAACCATCGGAGAGTCTGATGCAAGCATCGACCAAGAGCACGCCCACCGCCGGCCATTGTGGCACGA
>NZ_JBVAPG010000269.1:0-6744 GCF_055413685.1 Bradyrhizobium sp. LeoA1Lang
TGCCGCAGTCATGGGATAACGCCGTGATCTCACCTGGACGATAGCTTCCGCCGCAATGCGGCCCGAGGTCATCGCGAGGTTAGAGCCCTCGCGATGAATGGCGTTGTTGAGCTGCGCCGCATCGCCGACCACGACCCAGCCTTCGCCATACAGCTGCGGGATTGCCTTGTAGCCACCTTCAGGGATGAGGTGCGCAGAATATTCCTTGACCTCCGAGCCCTCGATCAGGGGCGCCACGGATGGATGACGCTTGAAGCGATCGAGCAGCCCATATGGCGTCTCTGCAGTGCTCTGAAAGTCGGCGACGATACAGCCGATGCCGATCGATATGCATTCTTTATTGGCATAGATGAAGCCCATCCCTGTCATGCCGCAAGAAATGGTGCCGGCCGCTTCGACAACGACGCCTTCGTCGCCCTTGAGATTGAAACGGGCCTCGATGGTCTCACGCGGCAAGAAGTGCATTTCCTTAACCGCGAGTGCCACCTTGTCGGGCTTGGGCCGCTCGCGCAGGCGCGCACGCGTACCGAGCAGGCCATTAACGCCTTCGGCCAGTACCACGACATCTGCGTGGATTTCGCCGTCGCGACGATCTGTACGAACACCGATGACTTTCCCATTGGCGTCCCGTACCAGCTCAGTGACCGTGGTCTCGCACAGCACGGTCGCGCCGGCCTCGCGCACTTTCGAGGAGAACCATTTGTCGAACTGCGCACGGATGATCGTGTACCGGTTCGGCCGCTCCTCGTTGAAGTCCTCGGAGCGGTAGTGCACGCCGACATGCGAGCGATCGTCCATCATCCAGAACCGTTGCTCGACGAGATGACGTTCGAGCGGAGCGTCGTCGCGGAAGTCCGGGATTAGTTTTTCCAGCATGTCGGCGTAGAGGATTGCGCCCTGGACATTCTTCGATCCAGCATATTCACCGCGCTCGAGCTGTAGCACCTTCATGCCGCGTTTGGCCATGGCCAGCGCCGCCGCGTTGCCCGACATGCCGGCGCCGACCACGATTGCATCGAACTTCTCCTCGATCATAACAACCTCCTCTAGCTCGCGATCCGGTCGCGCGAATGCGGCGAAAGCCGTGCACGAAAAGCGGCCGTCAGCGCGGGTAACAAGTGCATAGCGTCATTGACGATGCCGATGTGGGCGAAGTCGAAGATCGGTGCGTTCTTGTCGGTATTGATGGCAACGATCAGATCTGCGCCCTCTACGCCGACCCGATGCTGGATCGCGCCGGAAATACCTGCGGCAATATAGAGCTTCGGCCGGATGGTCTTGCCGGTCTGGCCGATCTGCCGGTCGGAGCTGACCCAGCCCTTTTGTACCAGCGGCCGCGAACAGCCATATTCCGCGCCGAGCACGTCGGCGAGCTGTCGTACCAGCTGGAAACTCTCCGGCGAGCCCAGCCCCAGCCCGCCGGCGACGACGGCGTCGGCGTAGGCAAGATTGGATTTGGCCGAATCACGGTCCGGCATGAAGGATAGCACCTTGGTGACGATGTCTTCTTCGAGCAGGCGGAGCGGATGGATGATAATGCGGGCGGCATCGCGCGCGAGGCGCTCTGGCATCGGCATCACGCGCGGGCGGACGGTTGCCATCTGCGGCCGGTAATTCAAAGTGTAGATCGTGCAAAGCAGCGATCCGCCAAATGTCGGACGCGTGGCCGCAAGCGAACCATCCGCGTCGACATCGAGCTCGGTGCAGTCGGCGGTGAGACCCGTCAGTAGGGTGGTGGCTACCGAGCCCGCAAGATCGCGACCGAGCGTGGTTGCGCCCAACAGCAGGATCTCTGGCTTATAGGTGTTGACGAGATCGGTCAGCGCCTTCGTGTGGGACTCGTTGCGATACTCCGACAGCACATTCTCGCTCACGAGATAGGCTAGGTCGGCGCCGTAGCAGAAGGACTCGAGCGCGGCGTTACGCGCGGCCTCGCCCTCCGGGCCGATAACAACCGCAGCGAGATCGACCTTCAGCTTGTCGGCAAGCTTGCGGCCCGCACCCATGAGTTCCCAGGAGACTGGATGCACCTGGCCGCGCTCCTGCTCGACGAAGACCCAGATATGCTTGTAGGCCTTAAAGTGCTCCGGCAATTCTCTTTTCGCTCCTGCGCGGCCGCCCGCGACCGGCGTAGGAGCTGTGGTGATGTTGCTCATAGCCTTGTCCCCCTCACAACCCGCGCGCCTGCGCCACAAGACCGGTTTCTAGCTTGGGTCGGCCCTTCAAGATGGCTTTCATCAGCAACTCGGTCGGCTGCTTCGTGGCTCCCATCCGCCTCCTCTCGGTTTGTGGCGAAGGCGCAAAGACACGCTTGACTATGATCGGCGAGCCGCGCACGCCGCATTTCGAGATGTTCTCGACGCTGGCCTCCTGCTCGCTCCATTTCACAACTGGCCCCAGCGGCGCGCGCAGGGCGTCGGTTATGAGACCGCGGCAAATCTGGCTCGCTTCCGGCATGGTTGGCAAGGCACGGCAGCTCTGTGCGCAACATCGACGCGCCGCGTTCGGCGCGGCGCTACACATCGAGCCTGGTGAGCGCGGTGATCTTACTGGAGAACTTTTCACGCAATAAGCGCGCGGCCTCGCGCGCAAACAAGGCGTCTTGTTTGACGATACTCGCCGACCCTGACGCAAGATCGTGTTGGTAAGGGGATTGACGCCGATCTGCGCGAAATCGGGAACCTGCTTGATGGAAACGATACTGTGCATGCCTTCTCCAGAGGTAGCGTGGAAACGCGAGTTACCCATTAGCGGCCAACGCCCGGTCAATCCCAGCCTCAACGGCGTCAAAGATAAGTTCGAACGGCATTAACGCGAGCGTGAGCCACAAGATGACGCCGGCGCAAGCGGCGAGCAGTAACGGTAACATGATTGGTCTTTCTCCAAATCTCATCTCGGACGGCAACAATTCTGTGTACGCCGGCGCCAATGACGGACTTGGCCGGAGAACAGCAAGTGTTGTACCAGTTGCACGCGATCGAAAATCAGAGCTCCGATCAATGACTTGAGAAAAATTGATGAGGGGTCAGTTAGCATCGCAGACAATACAATCCGCCCATACGTCGGGAAGGCGACAGCGTGGCTTCGCGCGTTGCTGTAGAGAGTTGATCTGGAGGAAGGCGAATGGCATAACACACCGCACCGACATGCAGGCAGATCTGAACTGATACATGAGGCTATTTCAGCGAGCTCAACGGCACGAAGGCCGCCGGTTTCTTGGGCTCGGCGACCGCATCCTTCAAGACCTTGAACACCCGCTGATCGATCGGCGAGGACGCCACGAAATCGGCATAAGCCTGCTCCAGCACCGCCTTGCACCGCGCCGTGACCTCCGCCTCTGCGCTACCTTCGAATTGTTCCTTGGCGAGATATTGCCCCATGCGCCTTAAGATATGCAGGCGCGCGACATTGACGATCTTGGGGTCGTAGTCGACGCCAAGCAGCGCAAAAAAATCTTCAGCCGACGAGGCCTTGTTGAGCCGATCCAGGATGCTGGCTGCCCTCTGTTTGTTGCTCATCGAAACTTTCCTTTGGGTTAGGCCCTCCGGCCGGTGGTCGGGACGCAGCACAGGCTGGTCACTTCTTGCGACGCTGCTTCGCGCACGCGGCGCTCTATATTGCCTACGTAGACTATGCGTTGGCGCATCAGTGCGAGCAGCGAGGATTTCCGCGGCGCGCCCACGGTTTCGAAGTGATCGGCCGTAATGGTGCCGGACCATGGCCCGCCTCACGCGCAATTTGTCAACGAGCGCTCGCGGATGTCGCGCCAGATCGCCACCACCGTCTCGCGCGCCACCGGCCGCTTGTGCTCGGTGGCATGTTTTCGCACCCGCGAGAGGATCTGTTTTGTCTCCTCGGAGCTGGCGGCGAGCTGCAACTCGTCAAGGAGCGTCGTGATCGCGGACAGCCCGGAATGCTTGCCGATCACAATATGATTGAACCGACCAAGCAAATGGGGGTCGAGCCACTGATAGGTGCGTTGATCCTGCAATAAGCCATGCACATGAATGCCGGATTCATGGGTGAACACATGCTCCCTGACGATGGCCTTGTTCAGAGGAATTGCACGTGCAGCCGCGGCTGCCACTACCGCGGCGACGTTCTCGAGCTCCGGCAGCACGATGCCGGTGGCGCGCCCGTAGAGCTGTTTGAGCGCGACGGCGACTTCTTCCAGCGGCGCATTGCCCGCTCGCTCGCCGAGCCCTATGACGGTCACCGAGGCGTGGCTCGCGCCCCCCTTGATGGCGGCGAGCGTATTGGCGGTTGCGAGCCCGAGATCGTCATGGCCGTGAAATTCGAGCTCGAGATCGGTGGTCGCGCGCAAACGCGCGATCAGCGCATAGGTGGAGTCGGGATCAAGCACACTGAGCGTATCGGCAATGCGAAAGCGCCGTGCGCCCGCGGCTTTTGCGATGGCGATCAGCGTGATGAGAAAATCGACGTCAGCGCGGGAGGAGTCTTGGCCGCCGACGGCGACCTCAAGCCCCCGCTCGCGGGCGTAACTGACCCCCCGCCTCACCTGCTCTAGCGCCAGCTCGCGGTCACCGCTAAGCTTGGCGGCAATCTGCACGTCAGATGCCGGAATCGAGACATTGACCATCGACACCTTGGCCTCGATCGCCGCATCGACATCGGCTTCACGCATCCGGCACCAGCCGATGATGGTGAGCGGGAGACCGGCCTCAACGATGGCGCGGATGGCGGCGATCTCTTCACTGCCCATCCCCGGCGTCCCGGCTTCGATCTCGGTAACGCCGGCCCGCGCCAGCGCCCGCGCGATCGCCACCTTTTCGTCGGTGGTGAAGGCAACGCCAGGCGCCTGTTCGCCGTCGCGCAGTGTCGTATCGTTGAGCACGATCGGACTTCCCGATGCCGTCTCGGACCATGACGGTTTGGCAGAGGCGGCGGCGATCATGCGAAGCTCCTTGTTGTCTTTGGCAAAGCAAGGCTTCAGCAACCCGCATGCCACGCCGGCACCCGCCCCAAGCTGTTGAACAAGCGCACAGTTTTTGGCTCAGCCGGGTTGTCGCAAACGCGACAGCGTGGCAAAGTCGACGCGTCGGCTTATCTCAGGGCGCGATCGCTTGGCATCAACTCGGCTTGCGACCCAGATGGATGATCAGATCGACGCGCGAGACTGCGTGGCCGGCAGCGGCACGGGAACATTCACAAGCAGGGGATTCGCATCGGGACCGTTGAGCAGGATATCGTCGCCGCCCAGATAATAATGCGGATGCGGCGTGGTGTTGGTGTCAAAAAATGATCGCGAACCGTCAACACGGATCCGACCCGATAGGCCGGCTCGCGTGAACTGGTTCAAAGTCTTGTAGACGGTAGACTGTGAGACCGGAAAGCCGGTCTCACGCGCCTCGGCAAATAACATCTCTGCGGTGACATGCCGCTCGCCCCTGGCAAACAACAACTCGCTTAAGATCACGCGCCGGCGCGTCGGGCGCAGCCCGGCCTTGAGCAACATATCCTTCCAGCCGGCGTCGGGACATTGCCTGCTGAATTGGGCGCAGGTCGTATCCACCTGCACCTCGTCGAAGCCAGCGCGATCCGCGCGGTCATCGGTTGGAAGTCTGGCCAACGGACGATCCATCCCGTGTTGCTCACATAGGCCAGATGCTGGCGGCGTCCGGGTTAGCCGCCCGCAACAGAACGTCACGCCGGCGCTCAGCCATCCGGCTCTCGCCACTTTCATCGCCAAAGCAGCGGTTGAAGTCCTTACATTGCGTGCACACCGGTGTCGTGCACATCACAAGGCCGTCGCCCTCGCACAGCATGCGATAGAAGAACCGCTTCCAGCGCATATTGTTGACATTGCGCGCGGCGAGCGGCGCGAAATGGCGGCTTAAGAGGCGGGATAATTCGCCACGATTGCGCAATCCGAGGTCTTCCCAGAGGTGATTTGGCTCGATCGCGCGACGCGCGATCATCGCAGCCAGCCAGTTGCCGATATCCCCTTCGGTCGAGCGTTGCGCGAGCAGGAGATCACGCAACATTGCGCCCTCATCGCTCTCATTGCGCTTGAAACGCAAGAGCAACTCCTCGGCGTTCATCCGAACCGACGGGAAGTACTGCTCCACCAATGCCGCCAGCTCATGGCTTGACAGACCGACCTTCTCGGAAAGAAGACCACCATCCATCGTGGCGAGCGCCAGAATGGACGCCAGCGCGTGGCGATCGAAATTGCTGTCACTGGTTGTGTCGGCATCTGCGGGGTGCGCCCCAGTGAGCAGGCGATAGGTCGCAATTCCCCTATGCCGCCCACCGTTCACATCACTCGCTCTGGCAGCCATAAGCGGAAAGAATTGCGCTTCGAACATTGATGGCCGACCTTTCCACCGCGATCAAGTATGCTCTGCTGCATCGTGATGCTGGTCACGAGATCTTTCGCCGGAACGCCGGCCTCCCTCATTAAGCATTGGGAAAGCCGGCCTCCATCGGTATGCTCTTTACTCGGCGGCGAGCTCGGCGGCGGTCTTGCCGACGATGGACTCGTCAACTGGCTTCATGATGCCGTGCTCCATCAGCATGTCCTCCAGCTCATCCATGGAGATCGGGGTAGGGATGATGCCTTTGCCGCCATTGTGGTGGATCCTGGTCGCAAGATCGCGATAGTGATCGGCTTGCTGGGACTCCGGCGCATACTCCAGCACGGTCATGCGGCGCAGCTCCGCGTGCTGCACGACGTTGTCGCGCGGCACGAAATAGATCAGCTGGGTGCCGAGCTTCTTGGCG